>NZ_JBSFMM010000008.1:0-122770 GCF_053599555.1 Streptomyces sp. NPDC000941 | reverse complement strand
ACCGGCCGATTCCGCGAGCACCACGCGTTCCTGGCCCGGCTCCATCTGGACCAGTACGACCAGCTCACGACGATGATCGACCAGCTCACCGGACGGATCTCAGAGGCGATGGCACCCTTTCGTGACGCTCTCGGCCTCCTCGACACCGTCCCCGGCATCAACCAGCCCACCGCCGAGGTGATCATCGCGGAGACCGGCGGGGACATGACCCGGTTCGCCTCCGCCAAGCACCTCGCGTCCTGGGCCGGGGTCTGCCCCGGCCACCACGAATCCGCCGGCCGCACCAAGAACACCAAGGTCCGGCCCGGCAACCCCTACCTCAAAGGCGCCCTCGGCCTCGCCGCCTTCGGCGCGGTCAGAACCAAGGACACCTACCTGCAGGCCCGCTACAAGCGGTTGACCGCCCGCCGCGGCCCGATGAAGGCCCTGGTCGCCGTCGAGCACTCGATCATCACCGCGATCTGGCACATGCTCACCGACAACGTCTCCTACCAGGAACTCGGCGGCAGCTACTTCACCCAACGCGACCCCGAACGCGCCACCCGCCGGGCCATCGGCCAGCTCAACCAGCTCGGCTACACCGTCACCCTCAACCCAAGGGAGACCGCAGCCTGACCGGCCCCCTGGACACCCGGCAGCCCGCAACGGCCACCGGGCACCCAGCTCTGCCCCCACCCACCCTGAACTGCTGCTATTTACGCGTCAGAGCTGGAAGTCGTCTCCGAACACTGCCAGGGGGCGTCGATCGAGCGTGGACCGCCGCACCTTCTCTCGGAGCCAATCGGCTACGCCCTGCTCCTGCCCCATGAGGAGCACGAGCTCACGCAGCTCGCCGAGAACCATGACCTTCTGACTCAGAACACGCTCGCACTCGTCGACGGCCGGTGGCGCGAAACCAGAAGCACAGATCTTCAAGGGCGGCGCGTGCGCGCCGCCGGGCGGACGGGCGCCCGCGGCCAACGCGCGCCAGAGCGTTCCAAGTCCGTGGCTGGGGCGGGCGGCCGAAGAGTCTTGAGCCACCTCCCCGGTTCGGGTCCCGCGTCGAGCAAGACCAGGGGGCCACTCGTGCTCATTGCGGGCAGGTCCAAAGCCTGCCCGAGTTGCCAACCAGCGTACGGCCCCCTGATCATGCTCGACCCCAAACCGGGCAGGCCACGGGCCCAACACTCTCCGACCACCCGCGCGCCAACCGCCATCAACGGTGGCACACGGGCCCCGGGGAGTGTCGGGGTTGACTACGACTATGCCGGAGCGGATGGGTTTGGGGATGTCTGGGTAGCGGGTCATGGGCATTCCACTGCGTTCAGTTCTGGACCTTCGCGCTCGAGACATGGCAGTCGTCGCACCAGAAGCAGTAGACGATTCCGCCCAGCTTGAGCTGTCGCCCGAAAGGCATTTGGGTGCTGTTCATGAAGGCGAGGAAACGCATGACTCCCGAGCATTCGGGGCAGCGAGGGTGAATTTCGGGCCTGATCCATTGCGGCAGTCCGCCCACTTGATGCGGGGGCTGCCCGGTCAGCCCCCGGGTGGTCACGCCCACCTGATTGGGGTGGAGCTCCAGGACGAGGGACCGCGCGCCCCGCGCGAAGCTGAAGTCAGGGTCGGCGAGACCTTGTGGACCGTAGTAGACCGTGGTCCTTCCCGGCTCTGTCCGCACGGTGGTCGATCCGACGTCTTCGCAGCCGCAGGTGTACCAGTAGAACGTCGGGTCTGCTGTCAGTTCGTAGGGGAGGTCCTTCGCTGACAGGGTCAGTAGGTGCCCGGCAGGTGTCTCGCACAGATGACACACCGGCACCTCGCCCGACATGGGAAGGGCGACCTCGTGCGGACTCCTGCCGTGTTCGGCGACGTACCCCATGTACGCGGGGGAGTGGCCGGCCGGCAGGGACGAGTCAGGCAGAGAACCCGAGAGTTCCAGCAAGGTCTGCCACTCCGGAGAGCCATCGAACTCGTCCCGGACGCCGAGCAGGGCTTGAGAGGCGAACGGGGTGCGCATGAAGGCCAGCTGGACCAAGTGGTGCGGATCCTTGGTGACCTCCCACTGGTCGAGCAACTGCCGGGCCTCGTGGTCGGGGGCTCCGGAAAGCAGGCCCAGCTGAATGTCGTCGTCGTGGATCCGGTCGGCGACGGACCGCAGCAACTCGGGACGGAACATGCCGATGTTGTAGATGACACTGGCCACGGGGGCGTCGGGGTCGCCCGCGGCCAGGTAGTCGTCGATGAGTCCGTGGAGGGTCTTCTCGGGAAGCCAGGGGACCAGTCGTGCCCCGGAGCGGACGAGTTCCTCGTGCTCCCTGAGCGCCTCCGCGGCCCGGGTCTTCTGCTCGGCGTACCCGGGCGTCAACCCCAGATACTGCGCGAGGTACCCGACGAGGTAGCGTTTGTCGGCCGCGATCAGTGCCTCGACAGCGACGGGCACGCCGTGCTCCTCCAGTGCGTAAAGGTACGCGAAGATCCGATCCCGCTTCCTGGGGCCGGAGAGACGGGAGTCGGTGTAGATCCTCCGGATTTCTTCGCTGGAACTCATTTCGCCTTCCCCCAGTAGTGCAGAAACATCATGTCGATTCCACGAGAGTAGTCGATGACTCCTTCTTCCACGAGCCGTTTGTAGTGCCGCGTAAAGTGAGCCACGTAGGCTTTGGTGAGCACCGGAGCCCGGGGCGTGATGTTCTCACCAGTTCTCGCGTATTCGCGACCCTAACCCGAATCGGTCGCCGTGGGTGTGACGCAGAGACTCAGCGCGTTATTTCGATGGCCCTGAGCCGTTTCGCAAACAAAGGAAACGAGGGGTCGAGCGTGAATGGCTCCCCCATATCGAGGATCAACAGCTTCCCGCCGCCTTGCAGGGCGAACATGTTCTCTACACGGGATTCCGTACCGGCGATATTTACGATACCGCCTATCCGCACAGTGCTCGCATAGACGGTCATGACTTTCACCAGTTCGCTGCGCATGTGAACCTCCGTTCGTCGGCTCAGCCGCTTACACGCCCGGAGGCCGCACGCCGTCAGTGCTGGACTCCGCATGCGCCGCCATCTCCAAGGCGAGCCCCGACACCAGCATCCTGACCAGGTACTGAATAGCCTCAGGCCGGACCGAACCGAGGCACACGAGCCCGTCACCGCCGACATTCACATCGGCTTTGAGCCCAGGAAAGTCCGATTCCAACCCCACCGCCCGCAGCTTCTCAGCGAGAGCATCCGAACCCCGCTTCGCAGCGGCCCACCCCCGCACATACGGCACTCCCGGAGCAAGATCTTCCGCGTGCCTTGCGCATACTCCTCGCGGGCCCGTCACCACTTCCTCCCCTCTGATTCGCTTTGAAGATCACGCGGACAGGAAAAGGCGAGCCTCAGCAGTTCCGCCATTCGCTCTGCCGTCTCCGGAGATACACGTCCGAGTTCGACAAATCCATGCCCGAAGGCGTTCAGGTCCGCCCGCAGGTAAGGAAAATCCCGTTGCATCCCCGCCGCCGTCAGCACGTCCCGCAGGGCCGCCGCAGCGTCACGAGCCGCGCGGTCAGCGTGGTCGAGTAGCGACGTGACTTGGTGGAGAAGTGGCCCCGGTAGCCGAGCATGTGCGCCCACCGCCGCAGCCGCAGCGACTTGAAGGGAGCCAAGCCACCGAGCCACCAGCACGTACCGATCATCCGGAGCGTGTGGTCCCGCAGGGCAGCGTGGCCAGATCGCTTGCATGATGGATGCGCCAGTCCACCGCGCCAGCGGACTCGGCGCCCTTCGTCGCGTACTTCGCGATGTAGCCCGCGACCGCCGCAGAGGTCAGCCGCTCCCCCGCCTCGGACGACGCGATGGCCCGCACATCAACCTGAGCCCCGAAGCGCAGCACCCGCCGCCCGACGACATCCACACCGAGGCCGGGAAGCCGGACCAGGCCGACCGCAACCCGCACGGCTCCCGCCAGCAGTCCAGTAGTCGCCCAACCGGGCGGCGACGCCCCCGGCCCCTCCGGACCATCGAGGCGAACCACGGCATGGAAATGCACCAGGCCGCGCCGCTGATACTCGGCAACCTTGGCGTACGACAGCCGCGCCACCTCGCCGAACTCCTCACGCGGCACCCCGATACGGCGCGCCAGCTCGCGGCGGAGCTCCATGACGAACCGGTGCCACAGCTGCCCGGCACGAGCCTGCCAGAGCACCGCGCCCGCGTAGTCGTAGTAGCGCGGACAGAGTGGCTCACCGAGTCGCGGATCGTCCTCCCCAAGCCCTGACATGCAGACCGTTTCGATCTTGAACGGTACGAATCTGCGCGGAGTCAGAGCGCGTCACAGCCGTCACGAGGTGAGGCGTCACGACTGTGACGCCCGCCGTGACGTTCGAGCCCAAAAAACGCCGTACAGGGCATCCAGCAGACCGCCGCCACGCCCCCTACCCCCCTTACCTTGCAGCTCAGGGCCCTTCACCTACCCCCTTGCTAGGGGCAAAGAGCCCACTGCCCGTGGGGAGCGGGCGACACCTGGCCGCCGGGGCGCATGACGGCGGGATCGGCAGAGGAGGACGGCTTCACCCGGCCGCAATGCGGGAGCGCTCAACGCACGCCCGACACACCCTGCGCCGCAAGGGCGCCCTGCCACTTGCTTCGCCCGGAGTCCCAGCTGTCACACCGGCTTCCACAGGCTCCGCCGCAGGTCAGAGGGATAGGCAACACTGGCCGCCATAATTCACCCGCTGGATCCGTTGCACTTGTTTCGAATATTGCGGATACTTCGATAGGTAAGGCAGCGCTGACCTTCACGACCAAGAGACCACTACGCCAACACCCACCGCCACCCCATGACAGCGAGCTCCGTCGCCGCGCCAACGACCACGGGGCCACGTGCCGTCACGC
The DNA here is from genome assembly GCF_053599555.1 of Streptomyces sp. NPDC000941. NCBI lineage: Bacteria > Bacillati > Actinomycetota > Actinomycetes > Kitasatosporales > Streptomycetaceae > Streptomyces > Streptomyces sp. NPDC000941. The sequence goes on along the minus strand of NZ_JBSFMM010000008.1, from coordinate 117,923 downwards.
CAGCCCGCCGCCGCGCCAACGACGGCGGACTACCACTGGCGCCCATCTCTCACATCTAGGGGCGCACAAATGACGAAGACCGACATTCGCCCGGTGAAACTGCCGGACGACAAGCAGAAGACTGCAAACGATGCCCTCACTCGGGTCCGGGCTTACCTGGCAGAACACCAGGAGGCATCCCAGATCCATGTCACGGTTCAAGATGGAGGCGATCGTGAGCCCCTGGCCCTCCCTCGCGAGGCCGTAGAGCTCCTCGCATCACTTCTAGCGCACCTTGGCGCCGGCCGGGCCGTGTCCATCGTTCCGTCCGACGCTGAGCTCACCACTCAGCAAGCCGCCGACATGCTCAACGTGTCCCGCCCCTTCCTCATCGGCCTCTTGGACGCCGGAGAGATCGAGTACCGGACCGTTGGCTCGCACCGCCGAATCACCGCGTCGTCCCTGCTGGAGTACCAGCGCAAGGACGACCACCGTCGCCGACAGGTAGCTGATGAGCTCACCAGGCTCGGCCAGGAGATGGGAATGATCTAGGTCATGGCTTTCGTCGCCGTCTACGACGCCAACGTCTTGTATCCGAGCACCTTGCGCGACGTTCTCATTCGCGTGGCGCAGGCAAGGTTGGTGCAGGCAAAGTGGACGGACCAGATCCTCGATGAGGCCTTTCGCAACCTGAAGAAGAACCGGCCTGACTCAGATCCGAAGAAGTTAGACCGGACGCGAGAGCTCATGTCTGGCGCGATTCCAGACGTGCTGGTCAAGGGATACGAACGGCTGATCGACATATTTGATCTACCGGATGCCGACGATCGGCACGTCCTGGCCGCTGCCATCAAAGCAAAAGCACAGGTGATCGTCACATCCAACCTGAAGGATTTCCCCGCCGATAAGTTGTCCGCCTGGGATGTACAAGCCGTTCATCCAGACGCCTTCATCGAGGCACAGGTCGACCTCTCTCCCCGACGGGTGTACGGAGTGCTCACGCAGATAGCGGACTCGTGGGAGTACCCGCCAAACGCGGTGGTCGCCGATGTGATCGACTCCTTGGAGCGGGAAGGTCTGGTGGCGTCAGTAGCGGCGCTGAGAGCCTTGACCTAATGCCTTTACGCCGCGCCCCAGTCAGACCACACTGGGGCGCGGCGCGCCCAGACGGCCTCAAGCCTTCCAAGCTCTACGCAACGCGACACACGTCCGACACGCCTTGTATCACTGCACCTGTCGTGCTCGACTCCGCCCCAGGTCAGAGCCTCTGCAATGCATGATCAACACCTCCGTCGCCGGGCCAGGACGGCGGCGCGCTTGTCGTCATCGACCACCGGGCGCCGCCCTCCAACCCGGCCACGGCGGCGGGCTGTCTCCAGACCGTCCTTGGTCTTACGGACGATGTCGCGGCGCCGGTCCTCCGACAGGGCGAGCGCGAAGTCGAGGATGAGGAAGCCTTCGGTGTGCTCGTCGGCCCCGATCCCCTCCAGCAGATTGCGGCCAAGACGGTTTGTTTCCTGGACGGTCAGCATGTCCCCGCCGCAGATGTGCGACAGCGCCTCCAGCAGCGTCGGCTGGTCCTCGGTGGCGAGCTTGCCTCTGGTCTTCTCCTCGAACGCCTTCAGACAGAGCGGGTCCAGGCCGCCTAGATGTGCAGGCGCTGCCCTGAGGCCGTATGTCGGAGTCCGTGGAAAGCTATGGGCATGATCTAGAAGCATTGCACCAGGTGAGCCCCAGAAGACGGCGAGGCCCCTGGACAGGGGACCGGGGGCCTCGGAGGCATGCGGACCGATCACTGATACTTGTGCAGCAGGTCCTCGATACCCCGGTAGGTCACCTCTTACCGCCCGTCGAGGCAATTCAGTCGAATCGATTCCTGCATTGAGCCAGATGGAAGGTGCCCCACACTGAGCGCCGTACGTGAGCTGTCACTCCCCTGCCAACTTGTTAAGCTCACACAGAGTCCGGTGATAACGCAGATACGTTTCATCGATCCGGTGACCAGCGCGTCGGCGAAGGAGTCCCAGCGACTCGCCGCCCTGGATCTGCCTCACGACACCGCCAGCGTCGATGTAGATCTCCAGTCCGTCGAAGAGGACGTGGTGGTTGGGGCACAGGCAGAGCAGGTTGGGCAGCTCGTCCGGGCCGTCATGTGGAGAGCCGAGGCCACGGATGTGGGCAGCCTCGCTATAAGGCCTGCGCTTGTACTGCAGGCGGGTTTCACACACCTGGCAAGCGTCATCGTGCAGCTCCTTGACCTGATTCGCCAGAGCTGCATTGCGAATCAGTCGCGAGGAAGTGGACTCCCGCCGTGCAGTTGGTCCGGGCGCCCCCTCTTCATCGGCGGTCTGCTCGATGTGACCGTCCTCGACACCATCGAGTAGGCCGTCAGCTGTCGCATACCCGGCGAAGCCGACTTGGCTAAGCAACGCGCGCTGGTCGACATCGTCGAGGTAGGTGCCGCACAGCTTGACCACAGTCTCCAGGCGGACCAGAGGGTTCTGCAACAGTTCGGCAGTTTCATAGGTCAGGCCTGCCACGGGTTGGACCGTATTGAAGACTTCGACTTGAGGCATGGGACCGGACTCACCTGGAATGCCATGCACCTCCCACAGGCCGCTGCCCTGTAGATGCCAGAAGGGATACTCGGGGGCGGCGTTGGAACTGGGCAGCCCGAACTCGGCCAGGAGCGGACCGACCTCCGTGCTGAAGCATGCCCAGGACGCCAGGCGCGGCTTGCCTGCGGCGATACGAGAGATCGCCCACAATAGAGCCAATGGCTGGTGCCGGCTGGGAGCTTGATGCTTCGGATGACGTTGGTCGCCGAGCGAGCCAACCCGTTCCAGCAAATCGGTAGCGGTCAGTCGTGCAGGAGGGGCGGCACGGGGTGTTGCCGGAAGTGCGGGAAGCCGCGATTGACGCCTGTCCGGGAGCAGATCGACAACGCGACGGTAGTCCTCGGCGGACCGCAGGGTGAGGCTCCGCAACGGAACTGGAACGTTTATGCTACGCAGTATCGGCGCTGCGAGAACGCGGGTGGGGAACTCCTCGACATCCCCCAGCGCCATGATGTGTTCCCAGGTGGCATTGCCCTCGTCGGTCCCCCAGACAGCCTGTGCAACGGGCGAACTGTCGAACAGGTGGAGAATGCGGGCGCGAGCGATCAAGTGGTTCTCTGCATAGAACAGCACGTCGTCGCCAACACGCCGGTTCCGCAGCGCTCTCACCTTTTCGTTGTTGGCTTGCGCGGTGGGGGTGGCCCCCCACAGCCGAGCGATCCCGTCCGGGTACAAGGCGGCAAGCACATCCGCTTTCTCCCCAAGCGCATTCTCAATTTCTGCGATTTCAATGCCCCGTCGCACTGATTTGACGAAATTATGCGGGCCGCGATCCCGGGCCGTGCCACGGGGCTGAAGGACCAACTGTGGCGCTGTCTGCTGCGGCTCGTCCCCGCTGGCAGTCCCGTCCTCCACGGTGAAGCCGAGTACGCGCAGACGATGTGCCACTGTTCGAGCGCCGCCGCTGAAGGCACCAGCCGACAGCGGGCTGCCGACCGAGTACAGGTGCCCTACACCTGCAATGGCCTTCGAGTCGTAGCGGTCACCGTCCAAGACCAGCTCGTATGTCGTGGCCCGACCAAAGCCGTAGCTGCGTCGAAAGGTTTCGCGTCCCAAGTACTGACACTCCTTGACAGCAGCCAGCACTCCTGCGCGCGTCACTTCCCCAAGTCCCATCCCAGGAAGGTTAATAGGAAGATATGACAGACCTGCTCCACACTGGATTCCCAGGCTCCATCACCTCCCTGCGGCGATGCGGTCCACGCCCGCTGGGGCGGATTGGTCACGCGCCGGGCGTCCTCGGCCGGCCGATTCTTGAGCCCGCGGTCCTCGTGGGTCTCCTCCGAGTCGGTCCACCACTCGCCCACCGAAGACCGGGTCCGGCGGACAAGCCGTTCATGACGCCAGCCCCGCCACCAGCGACTTCCCTGAGGTCATCGCACGCGTAACCGGCAGCAGCGCTGTGATGGCTGAGATCTTGGCATGGCCGCCCTAAGGAGGGGCCTGCTATAGATCGTCGGCATGCATATTTTCGGAGGAACGGTAGCCGAGGCGGCCGCGCGAGTCGCCGATCCAGCCTTCGTGGCCGAGTGCGCCGAGAGGTACGCCGGAAGCTACGGTCGTCTCCCGGGGGAAGCCGAGCAACGCAGTTGGTCGCGGAGCTGGCCCGCGCTGCTCCGGATCCTGTCGGCGGCCGAGCTGGGTGATCTGCACCTCTTGCTGGAGTACGAGCTGCCCGGCACGAGCAAACGCGTCGATGCGCTCCTGCTCGGACACCAGGCCGCTGGTCACCCGGCCGCTGCCAAGGGCTTGACCAGCGTAGTCATCGAACTCAAGCAGTGGACACATGCCCGCCCCCATGCCGCGGGGACCGGGTTGCTCCAGGTCGGGGACAGAGCGGTGCTGCACCCGGCTCGTCAGGTCGGTGGCTATGTGAACTACCTCACCGGTTGGGTACCCGCAGAGCTGGATTTGGAAGTGGAAGGCGTCGCGCTGCTCCACGAAGCACCTCCGGATCTGATAGCTCACCTGCGTAAGCACCTCAGCTCGGGGCCCAGCGCCACCTACCCCGTACTCGGTGCGGAGGATCTTTCCCCGGATGCCGCTCCCCACGTGCTCGCTGAACGCCTGCGCTGCTCGGGTCTGCGCCCAGCAGCACCAGAAGAGATCACCACGTTCCTGGACGCCCGCCACCGCCCGTCCCCGAAGCTTCTGACGAGGGTGGCCGCCAACATCGCCGGCAGCGAATCGTTTCGTCTCATCGGAGAGCAGGACAAGGCGCGCCAGATGATCCGCAAGGCCATCGACACCGGACGTGGCACTTATCGTGGGCACGTCGTCGTTGTCACTGGCGGGCCGGGCACCGGAAAGACCGCCATCGCCTTACGGCTCCTGGGCGATCTCTGCGGAACCCCCAGAGCGAACCCACGCCTTCTGTCCCCCTCAGCCACGCTGACGCAACAACTCAGCCGCGCCGCAGGTGAAATGGCCAAGGGCCTGATCTCCACCTGGACCACCCGTCTTCCAGGCGAACTGGACACGGACAGGAGCGTCGTGCTGCTTGATGAAGCGCATCGGGCGCGCACCGACCGCGCCTGGCGCAGAACCGAGTTCTCTGATGCTTTGGCCAAGCTGCTGAAAAGCTGCGCCGTTCTGGTTCTCTTCCTCGACGAAGGCCAAATCGTCCGTCCCGGCGAGGGCACCACCGTGGACGAGCTGCGGCGTATGGCCGCCCGTGAGGAGTACAGCTTCGCACGCATCGACTTGCCGACCCAGTTCCGGTGCAGCGGTTCCCGGGCCTACATGGACTGGTTGGCTGCCCTCTTCTCTCCGGGAGGACATCCGCCGCGCTGGGGTGGTGCCGACTACGACCTGGCTCTGGCCGACAGTCCCGTACAGCTTGAGGAATGGGTCGCTGGTCACATCCGCCGGGGACACACCGCACGCATCTCCGCAGGGTATTGCTGGCCCTGGGATTCCTCGCCCGAACCTCCCTTGTCGCCTGAGGTGTCCATCTCCTGGAGCGACGCCGCCGGTGAGCACCTGTGGGAACGTCCTTGGAACTCCAAGGCCGACCGGCTCATCGCGGGAGAGGGGGTGCCCGGTCGCGCCTTCTGGGCCACCGACGACGGTGGACAGCATCAGGTCGGATGCGTCTACACCGCCCTGGGGATGGAGTACGACTACAGCGCGGTCATCCTCGGCAAGGACATCACCCGTACCGCCCACGGGTGGCAGGCGCGCCCAGAAGAAAGCCATGATGCGCCTCTCAAAGGGCTCACCGCTCAGGAGTACTTGCCCTACGTGCTGAACACCTATCGGGTCCTCGCCACACGCGGAGCGCGCGGCACACGCTTCTACTCCGACGATCCCGCGACCCAGCAGTACCTCCGGACGGTACTACCGAGCGCCCCGTCCTGACGCACGCGGTCCGATGGCGGTTCCTGACGGCAAACTACACATCCGATCACTCGGATGGCATTTATTGTCACTTCCGAGTCGAGTGCGTACACTTTCTGACGACCTTTTGGCAACGACAAGGCTTCCAGGTTCTGCCCGGACACGCCTTCCCGCCTACTCCCGGAGCGCATACGTGCTTTCTTCCTGGTCCGACGGCCCTCGCGCAGGCATGACTCGCCTCCCTTCTCCGTCGGCAAGCGCACAGCATCCAGGCAGCAGTGGCTGCACCACCTCATCGGTTCACCCGCACCACGCCCCTGCCTGATCCAGCCTCGTCACGTCGCACCTGCGCCCGACCGCGGTGAAACGTTCTTCCCCGTGTGACGGCGCATGCGCTCGAAGGGATTGCTGTGCTCTCCGCCCCTGTCCTTCTCGCTGTCTGTGTAGCTGCGGTAGCTGCTGTGATCTGCTGCGCTGTCGTCTGCACCACCCTTGCCAAGATCGCCAGCTCCGCGCTCCGGGACAGTCACTCCACCGACCGCCCCCGGATCCTCGAGGCGCTCGGCACGGTCTTCCGTCACTTCCTCAGGCCGTGGTGGCGACGCAGATAACCCTCGCCAGTCGGCGCGAGGGGCGCGTGCCGCCGAGCACCGCCCCTCGCGCCCAATCGGCAGAAAGCACCGCACATGACCGAGCTAGAGTTGACGTCGAAATCCACGCGGCCCGCCGGGCTTCCGCTCCTGACGGAAACCACCCGTCGGGGACTCGAAGGACATGCCCCCACCCGCTCCAGCGACTCCGTGCTGCCTGGGGGCCTTCCTTGCTGATCCGCGAATCCGCCGCCTCGGTCGCCGCCGAGATCCTTTCCGGAGGGCTGTACCTCCGCCTGACCGACCGATTCATCCATGTACACGGGTACACGCCCAGTCAGAGTGAGAGGCGCTCATGGGAGCACTCCATTCCGGCCCTCGTGAACGCGGTCATGGATGCGGGCCTCGGCGAGGTCGAGATGATGTTGGAGTACACGCTGCCGCTCACCAGCCAGCGGGCCGACGCCATACTCGCCGGCGTGCATCCGAAGACCGGTGAACCTTCCTACGTGGTCGTCGAGCTCAAGCAGTGGACCGAAGCGCATCCAGACGAGGAAGCGCCCAATCTGTGCCAGATCGCGGGAGTAGGCCGTCCGCGGCTGAACCCGATCGAACAGGTCCGGGGATACTGCGACTATCTGGCCCAGTTCAACGGCGCGTTGGACGGGCACGAGCACCGGATCACCGGTGCCGCGTACCTTCACAACGCGACCGAGTTCGGAGCCGGCGCCCTGGACGTCGCCGGGCAGAGTCCGCGCGGTCGGTTCTTCACCGGGGACAAGCGCGGCGAGTTCATCACGTTCCTCCAGGAACAGCTGGCACCGCAGTCCGGTGCACCGGCGGCCGACGCGCTCCAGGCGGGTCAGATCAAGCCGTCCACCCAACTCATCGCCGTCGCCGCCGACGAGATCCGGAATCGGGAACAGTTCACACTGCTCAGCGAGCAGAAGCTGGCGTACGAGTTGGTACTGAAGGCCGTACGGAACGCCCGGCAGGCGGACAACAAGGAAGTCATTGTCGTCATGGGTGGCCCCGGCAGCGGGAAGAGCGTCATCGCCCTGTCCCTTCTCGGTGAGCTCTATCGCCAGGGACGGTCCGCGCTGCACGCTACCGGGTCGGCGTCCTTCACCAAGACCATGCGGAAGGTCGCGGGAACCCGAAAGCGCGAAGTGCAGGGCCTTTTCAAGTACTTCAATAGTTTCATGACCGCCGAACGCAACGGTCTGGACGTGCTCATCTGCGACGAAGCACACCGCATGCGCAAGACTTCCGCCAACCGTTACACGCCTGCAGCCAACCGTACCGACAGGCCCCAGGTCGAAGAGCTTATCGACGCCGCGCGTGTGCCGGTCTTTCTCCTGGACCAGGATCAGGTCGTTCGCCCTGGCGAAATGGGATCGCTTCGCGAGATCGAAAAGGCGGCGACCGCCAAAGGGCTGCGCGTGAACAGGGTGGATCTCGACGGCCAGTTCCGCTGTGGCGGCAGCGACGCTTATCTGCTGTGGGTGGTACGACTGCTGGGCCTGAAGGACGGCGGACCCATCCGCTGGGAGCCGGACTCCAAGATGGAGCTCATGGTGGCGGAGACTCCTCAGGAGATGGAGGCGTTCCTTGAGGGCCGGCGCGCCCAGGGGTACAGCGCCCGTATGTCCGCCGGCTACTGCTGGAAGTGGACCACCAAAATCGCCCCCGGTCACGCACTCCCGGCGGATGTGGTGATCGGCGACTGGGCACGGCCGTGGAACGTCTTCGGCGAGCGGGCGGTGGCGGGAGCACCTCCGTCCGCGCTGTGGGCCACCGACCCGGCGGGCTTCGGTCAGGTCGGCTGCGTGTACACGGCGCAGGGATTCGAGTACGACTGGAGCGGCGTCATCATCGGCCCGGACCTGGTGTGGCGTGGTGACCGCTGGGTGGTCGACCGCTCGGCATCAAAGGACCCGGTGTTCAAGAAGTCGACCTCCGATGACGATGTGGACCGGCTGATCCTCAACACCTACAAGGTGCTGCTGACCCGAGGCATGAAAGGCACGATCGTCTACTCCACAGACGCCGAGACCCGTGCCAAGCTGCGCGAACTCATCGAGTCCGAGGCCCGGGTCCCGGCTTCCGTGTGACGCCGCGGCCCCTCCCCAAGGGGGGCCTGGCTCGCTCACTCGGGCACGGTGATGCGTCCCTCCGCGCCCACGAACACGCCCTCCGCATACAGCTCGGCGATATCCCCCTGCAGAGCGGCGCGAATGTCCGGCCCAAGCCGCTTCCAGCCGAAGAAATCGCAGGCGAGACGTATGAGCTCCGCGCCGGACACTCCCGGGCACTCCGCAGCGAGTTCTCGAAGAGCCAGTCGTCGCTCCGCGGGCGCTATGTGCATGACCTTGCGCAGCGGCGTGCCGTCGGGCGTCGGATGGCGGGCCGTAAGGTCCGTCCGTCCGGCGATATCGATGAACTCACCGCTCATGCTGACGGATCCCGCCCGCTTGAGGCCGCGCACCACTTGCCGGATGTTCTCGCGAATCCGCGGACCCGCCTTGGTCACACCCCATGCCTCGCGGACACGCTGCACCAGCAGTTCCTCATGGATCGGTCCCTCCGTCTCGACGACCCGGGTCAGGATCCTGCGGATTGCGGGCCGGGCCTCGGGCGTGTGCAGCTCGGCCATCGGCGTTACATACAGCTCGGACGCCTCGTACGGGGCGCTCCAGGGCCGGTCCGGCTCCGTGTCGACCGGCACTCGCTCGTGCTCGACCGCCGACGTGAGGCGTACCGGCTCCCCGGTCGACTCAGCCGGCGGGCCGACGTCGGGGGCCGGAGCCGGCTCCGGCTCCCGCTCGGCCAACGGACCCCTCGCGACTGCCCGCTCGACCGCCTCGCGCAGCCGCTGCTCGGCCGCTGCCCGCCCCCGGTACCAGTCCGTGCCCCAGATGCGGTGCAGCTTCCAGCCCAGCCCCTTCAGAATTTCTTCGCGCAGTCGGTCCCGGTCACGGGCCACCTTCGATGAGTGGTACATCGCCCCGTCGCACTCGATGCCCAAAGCGTAAGAACCTGGTGCGTCCGGATGGCGCAAACCCATGTCGATACGGAAGCCGGCGACGCCGACCTGCGGCTGAACGTCGTACCCCCAGCCCCTCAGCACACTGAGGACCGACTCCTCGAAGGGGCTCTCAGGCTCCGCGTCATCCGACTGCACCACGTCCTGGGCCAGGACGGACGGGCCATCCTTCGCATATTGAAGGTAGCGCTTGAGGTGCTGGACGCTCTTGTTCGGGCTGTCATCCAACGAACCGCCGTGGAAGGAGGCGACTACCTCCATGCGGTATCGGGCGCGGGTGACGGCAACGTTGAGGCGGCGCCAACCCCCGTCCTTGTTGATGGGTCCGAAGTTCTGGGTGAGCTTGCCGTGCTCGTCGGGGCCGTACCCCACCGACATGATCATTACGTCGCGCTCGTCGCCCTGCACCGATTCGAGGTTCTTGACGAAGAAGCCGCCGAGACGGTCTTCGGTGAAGCGGTCGTCGAGGTCCGGGCGCGGCAGACGAGCTTGCTGGACCGCGAGATCGATGGCTGATGCCTGTGCCTGGGAGAGGGCGACGACGCCAAGCGTGCGGTCGGGCCGAGTGTCGAAGTGGTGGATGACCCTCTGCGCGACGAGTTCGGCTTCGATGCGGTTGTCACGCCGCCCGCCCCTGTCGTAAATACCTCCGCCGGCCTGGAAGAAAGCCACGCCGACGTCGTTGCCGTGCTCCAGTGCGCCGGGGAAGGTCACCATGGAGTTGCGGTAGAACTCCCGGTTGCTGAAGGTGATGAGGTTCTCGTGACGGCTGCGGTAATGCCAGCGCAGCGAGAGAAGATTCAGGGCACCGGCCTTGCAGGCGTCCAGTAGCGACTCAAAGGAGTCCGGAACGTCCTCATCGTATTCGTCGCTCTCGTCCTCGACAGTCGAGTCGAAGAAGGAGGTGGGCGGCAGCTGTTTCTCATCACCTGCGACGACCAGCGAGCGCCCCCGATAGATGCAGTTGATCGCGTCGGCGGGGCGAACCTGGGATGCCTCGTCGAAGATGACGACATCGAAGTTGTAGTCGGCGGGCAGGAATTGGCTGACGGTCAGTGGACTCATCATGAAACACGGCTTGATGCTGCGCACGACTTCCCGTGTGCGGCCGAGCAGCTCGCGTACGGGCATATGCCTGCGCTTGAGTTCTGCCTGCCGGATAATCAACCGTCCCGGACCCGTGCTGAAACTCCGCGGCCTCCGCTTGTTGCACGCCTCGATCACCGCGCCGCCCGCGGCTTCGAGCAGCCTCCGGTCGGCTTGCTGGAAATCCGTAACCCGCGCGTCCAGATCCGCCGAACGGGTCGTGCGCAGCCTTTCGTCGGTATCGAGGTGTCCGTCCGCCCAGGACTTGAGCAACGCGTATTCCACAACGTCGGGTAAACGCTCCGCTGAGACGCCGCGTTCCGCCGCGCGGGACACCAGTTCCTCGGCCCCATGGCGCCCCAGTACGGTCAACCCCTCCCGGTACGCATGCCATTCCTCCGGGCCCTGCGGGTCCACCAGGAACGCGTTCACCGCCTGCTGGGCCTGGTCGAGCGTGCCCAAGAGCGCGGGGAGCAGCTGCGTTCGCCTCGCGTCGTCGAAGAGCGCGAGAAGCGCGTTCGCGGCATCAGTCCAGCGGTCGGCGCGCTGCTCTGCGATGTCACACCAATCGCCCAGCATGTCTCGCACACTGCGCGCCAGCAGCGCCGGGAGCGGATTGCCGTCGGAATCCCCATCGGGAGAGCCCTTGTCAGCCAGGTAGGAGATCAGCAGTTCCCGGCGTTCGACACCGCCTGACAGTTCGGCTATGCGATCCGCCGTGGCCAACGCCTTGTCGAGAGCTACAAGATCCCCCTCGGCTCGGGGCGTGTATCGGCCCAGCAGCTCGCTGTGACGATCGGCAAGACGTTTGACGTCGAGGCTGGCACTCTGCCACGCGAGGGCATGGTCGAGCCGCCCCATGCACTTCTTGCTCCACACGCCGTCCCGCGTGAGTGCCGTGATGGTCTTACGGTCCGCCTTGTGCTGCGCGGAGAAGCGGCCCTTGGTGATCCCATGCATGTCGATGAAGCGCCGGACCAGGACTGGCAGCTCTTCCGTTGCGAGAACCTGCTCTCCGAAGACGTCCTCGGCGGCACCGCGTGCCTCAGCCAAGGCGGAGAAGGCGCTGCGCAGTTCCTCAGCCACCTGCTGCGCGCGGCGCAGAGCCTTCTGGTCGAACCAACCGCTCAGTGGGCGGTCAGCGACGGACGCCAGATCAGTGAGTTTCAAGAGTGCGAAGGCGGCCTCGGCCGTGGGCGGTTTGCACGCGCCGAGGTTGTCGGCGAGCTGGGCAAGCACACCCGACACGTCCTCGGGGATGACGGATCCCGCTACCGGAGCCCGGTCCGGCAATCCGTCGCGGAGTGTGCCGACGATCTGCCTGACGTCGTGTACCGTGCGGGGCTCGTCAAACGTGGCTGCGAAGGGCCTTCGCTCCCCCACCGCGCGCAGAGCGTCCAGCGCATCCGCTGCTTCCGACGCCGCCGTCAGCGCCGAAGAACCGGCGGACCCGACGAGTCCGCGCCAGGTGAACGACTCTCCTTCCGCGGCTGGCCGCCAGGCGCGGCTGATGGCCTCGGCGGCACCGACGAGATCCTGAAGTGCCCCGGCGCTAAGGGCACGGATCGCCCTTCGGTTGTCGGCCCGCAGGGTGAACTGCGGTGTGTCAGCCTGTTCGAGCAGCACCAGGCGGCCCAGCACGTCGTGCAGAGTGCGGTCCAGGGGCTCGCGCGGCTGGTTCATCGCCGCGGCGTAGCGGGACAGGTCCTCGCGTAGCCGACGTGCCCGCTCCAGTTCGTGCTCGGCGGCCCCGGTGACCCGCGCCTCGGTTTTGAGTACTCGGGCCAGTTCCGTGGCCACCGCCTTCTTGGTTGTATCGCCGCTGTGCAAGGCCAGGACGAAGTCATGGAGGCCGACGCCGCGCAGCCGGTTGCGCACGACATCGAGAGCCGCCGCCTTCTCGCTCACGAAGAGGACACTGCGGCCCGAGTGCATCAGAGCGGCGATCATGTTGGTGATCGTCTGGCTCTTACCCGTTCCTGGTGGGCCGTTCATCACGAAAGAGTGGCCGTCCAGCGCAGCCGCGACGCACTGCCGCTGGGAAGCGTCAGCGTCGAGGACGAGCGGGGTCTGCTCGGGCAACTGGATCTCGTCGATGCGCTCCAGCTCAGGGGGGTCGAAGCTGATGGCATCAGCGGGGAGTTCGGAGTCGGGCCCGAGGGCGACCGCGCGTATCAGGGGGTGCGCCAGAATGCGGTCCTCGTTCTGCCTCAGGTCCTGGTACATGGCCTCCTTGTACGAGGAGAAGAGGGCCAGGACCACCCTCTCGTCGACCGACCAGCCTGTCCGCCGAGCAGCAATCGCTCGTGCGGCGGAGAGCACGGCCCCGAGGTCGGCCACGTCGGTCTCCAGCACCGGCGACCAGTCGACACCCAGCTGATCCAGCTTCACCTCGAGCGCCGGATTGTGCATACGCTCCTGAGCCTCGGCAGCACGCAACCGGGTGCTGCCCTGGCGGTCCCGGCTCAGTTCCACGGGGACGAGCAACAGCGGAGCCGAGCTGCCTTCGTGGGCGTCCGCCTCCCGCCAGTCGAGCATGCCGACGCCGAGCCACAGCACCCACAGGCCGTAGTCGTTGTACATCTGGGCCGAACTGCGGTGGAGCTGGCGAAGCGCCGCCTCCAGGGCCGACTGCCTGGTCTTCTGAGTGACAAGCCCGAAGGTTCCAGCCGTCGCCTTTGGTTCCTCCGGAGGGAACAGGTCCTCGTGCTCCGACTCTTCGTCCGTACCGCCGTCCTCGACGGGGGCGAAGGCCCAGCCCTTCGCCAGCCCGGCCAGCACCGCGGCGGCGTCAGGTGAGGTGATCTCCAGCGTGGCGGTCCTGGTGTGGCGGAAGTTCAGCAGCCTGTTGCGTCCTCCCATGTCGAGCAGAGAACCGCGCCAGCTGTTCAGAACGGTCTTCAGCCGGTCGAGACCCGGACCGCTGATCGCGGGATGCGCAGCGCCGGTCATATGCCGGTACGTCATACGGACGGTACCTCCAGAGGCAGGAACGCACACGTGGGGACAGTCCGCCGCCGAAACGCCCCCTCACGCTGTACCTATCAGCTCACTAGGCGTAACACAGTGAAATCGACTGCTCCGATACGTAGGCGATACCAATGCGACGCGTTCCCGGCGGATGCCGCCCAGCCGGTCGGTAAGGTCGCGGCGCCACACGCCGCGTATCGTCGACGCCATGGTCGATCTGTTTGGACGGGGCAGACGGCGCAGGGCCGCCGCAGCCCAATGGCAAACGCTCCGCGACACGGCAGCCCTCCATGCCGGCGATGACCTGCACATCGCGTGGGTCGAGTCGATATATCAACGGGCAAGGACCGGTGACAAGGCCTGGATCGTCTGGCAGGGCACCGGCGTTCGCCAGGACACGTGGTTCCAGGGCGGCGCCCCCTGCCCCGCGGGCATGTACGTCCTTCTGGGCGGTTCAGTGGGATTCGGGCCCCACAACAACAACCCGCGGGTGCTTTACGTCAATCCGAGCGACATTCGCGGTACCGCCTCCGCCAAGGCGCTCAAAGCTTGGCAGCGACAGGCCGGACAGCGGTGACTCAGGGGAGCCACCGGCGCGCCTGGTCACGGCTGACGCGTGCCGCGTCGACGTACCACTTTCTCTTTTCTGGGTCCCATCGCGCGCGAAGCTTTTGCTTCACTTCCTCCTTCTCCTCGTAGGAGACCTGAAGGTAGAGCCGCCCATCGACGACATCGCCCGGAGAGACGTCGTCGCTTCGCGACGGTGTTGAAGAATCGGCCGTGGCCCGCCCTCGCCCGGCGTCACCACTCGCTGCCCGCGGGTTCCACGCGGCACGGTCCTTGCGGGCGCGTTCGATGACCCGGCTCACCCTCTCGCAGGACGCCGGATCGGTGAAACGCATCATCAGGTCCGTCGGCCCGGTGTTCGCCAGGAGGTTGAGCGAGCCGTGCCAAAGCACCGAGCCATCAAGGATGAGGACCTTCTCGTGCATGCGCTCCCGGAAGTCCATCTCGCAGCCCACTGACCGGAGCTCGTCAATCCGCTGCTGATGCCGCTGTACCCCGGCGTCATCCCGCTGCTCCTCGGCGGCCCGGGTGTAGATGACCACTTTGACGCCCTCAGCGACGCGCTGTCCCAACAGGGCCGACCATTTGCGGACCGGCTGCGGGTCGAGGAAGGGACAGTAGAGCTCGATGCTGGTGACCGCCCGGGCGATATCCCATTCCACCGCCTCGTAGACCTCGTCTGCCGGGAAGAAAGCGGGCCTCGCCAACTCGTCCTCGGAGAGGGTGGAGAGCTGAGCGGCGTCCCGGGTGGGCACGAGCTGATCGGCCGACATCAGCTGCGCGTGGCTTTCGAGGTGGTCGAGCATGAGGCGAGCCTCGCTGTGAGGGGCGAGGTGCTTCCGCAGATGGTCGACGTCAGCCACTACGATCAGGTGGTCCTGGGCCCGGCTGAGCGCGACATTGAGCAGGCGACATGTGGCGGAGGACAGGCCGGTCCCCTGGTAGAAGAAGCCGGGGTTCTTGCCCGCGCCCACCGCGGTGTCGAACACGACGATCGGCCGCTGGCTCCCCTGGAACCGGTGGATCGTGTCGACCAGGCCCTCGTACTCCTCGCCGAACCGGTACTTGAGGCTGCCTTTCAGCGCGTTGACCTGGGCGCGGTACGGGGCTATGACACCCAGCCTGTCGGTCGCACGCTCTCCCGGTGGGACGTCCCCCCATTTCCGGCCCGGAAGCACGCCCTCGTACTGGAGGCCCCGGACGAGTTCGTGGACGACAGCCTCATTCACCGTGTTGGCCTTGTGGTCGGGCCCTGGGATGCGCTGCTTCGAGGTGTCGATGAGAATGACCGGTGCGTCGACCAGCGGATTGAACGGGATCCGACTACGGCCGTCGCGGCCCGTGGAGAGTGGAGCGTCTGGATAGGCGACGGCGTTCACGACGTCACAGATCGGCTCACGCATCCGGTACTGCGTGTCCAGAGCGACGAGCCGTGGATCCTGTCGGACCGACCCGGACTCGGCCACGAGCCCGGCAGCGTGGAAGGCGTCGCGGGCCGCCCATTGCCGGGAGTGCGCGCGCTCCTGGTCGGTCGCCTTCCGATCGCCTTCCCCCTTGGTCACGGCGGGCAACTGCCTGAAGTCTCCGGCGACGACGACGCGCTTCCCGGCGAGTCCGGCGGCGAGCCAGGCGGAGGGTAGATCGACCATGCCCGCCTCGTCGATGACGACGACGTCCACACGGTCCAGCAGCTTCTTCGACTGAACCGCCTTGGCGACCGTGGCGCCCATGACACGGCACCGGGAACGCACGGTCTCGTGAATCTTTCTGCGCTGCTGATCGAGGTCATCGATCTGTTTCTGCAGGGCCTCGGCCTGCTGGGCCAGCACCGGGCGTGCCGTAACCCCTGCCAGTTTGGCGCGGGCAGCGGCCAGGCGCCCGGTCAGCTCACCAATCTCCGCCGCGGCCTGACCCGCCTCTCGTTCGGCGTCCGCAGCCTGCTTTCCCGCGCCCTGTGCCGTCGCCTCAGCCTGCGCGAGATCGCCACGCAGGGCAGCGAGCTGGGCTTCCTTCCGCTTCGCGAACAGGCCGCTCGGGGTTCCCAACTCGCTGATCTTGAGGCGGAGCCGCGCCGCGTCGGCTTCGGCTCGCAGCCCATCCTTCTCTGCGGCCTCCTTCGACGTCACCGCTGCGGAGCGTGTCGTACGCGCCGAGGTAAGAGCCTGTTCCAACGACGCCAGATCGTCGTGAAGGGTGATGGCGGCGCGGGCGCTCTTCAACGCCTCCGTCGCCTGGGTGATCCTTTCGTCCAGCTGAACCGAGATCCGCGCGGTGATCTGGGCCGGGTCGACGAATTCGCCATACCGATCACGCAGGGAAGGCACTTCGATCTCCCCCGCGCGCTGCACCAGTCCTTCAGCGAAGCCGTCCTGCGCCTTGAGCAGATCACACATGCGCTCCAGCGCCTGATCGACGGCGACCTTTGTCGGCGCGAGGAACAAGATGTTGTGCCCCTGCCGGAAACAGCCCTCCACGATGTGCCCGACGACGTCTGTCTTCCCCGTACCAGGCGGGCCCCAGAGAAAGAGGATCTGGCTCGCGAGAGCCTGTTCGACCGCGAGCCTCTGGCGAGGATTCAACTTCAGGCTCTGCCAGTCGGACACCCACCGGCCGGGGTCGCTAACCCTGGCGATGTCGGGATTCCCGCGCCCGACGATCCATCCGGCGCTCTCGACACGGATCGTGCTGTCGGCCTGCCCCACCGATTCGAGGCGTTCGGCCACCAAGAGCAGACCGGCGCTGTCGTCCGGCCGGATCTGGGCATGGGATACGGACTTCCCCAGGTCCTCGGCAGCGATCAGTCGGACCTTGCCGTCGGGCATACGGGACGCTTCCGCCGTCGCCCAGGGCCCGCGCGAGCGCGAGGCGCGAACGAGCACGGAGTTTCCGTCAAGAGACTCGTTCCACTTCTTGCACACGAAGAGGTACTCGAATCGCCCCGCGGAGGACGACACGAGGCGACCGCCCGAGAGCGACACCTTCTGCCCGTCCTGGCCGTCGCTCCGCCGCTCGGCCCGGATTTCCGCACGGACGGCCGCGAGTAGCTCCGCCACCGGATACGGCTGCTTGGTCTGTGTCATGCGCGGCCCGGTCTCCCCCACCCTGGATGTAGTGACTCCGCGTGCGATACAAACAGCTTTGGGTCATCAGCGGAAGCTGGCGAGCGGCAATTCCCCATAATCAAGACATTCACCCCCGCCCGCGCAGGGCTCGGCGCGCCGATCACACGACTCGTCGCGGCATAGGGCAGGCCCGGCCCCGGGCACATGCCGCGAAGCCCCCGGCGCGAGCCCTGTACCCGATACGATCTGAGCCGGGGATATTGCTGCCGAGCAGCCGCAATCAGGACAGATCGACGTGGACACGAAGCGGGGATGGCGCATGCGGGACGGCCGGTGGGCCACGGTCACCGAATCCGAGTTCCAGCACGAGCGCCGCGGGCTGGAGGCCATCCGCGAGAAGCTCCCCGACAACGATCCCTGGCGTGCCTGGTCGAACTTCACCTTCACGGCACACAGCGGCCACGTGAGAGAGGTGGACCTGCTCGTCGTCGCCCCCGGCGGGGTGTACCTGATCGAGCTGAAGGACTGGCACGGCTCCGTCGAGGCCCGTAATGGCACCTGGCTGCAGACCCAGCCCAGCGGACGGCAGGTCACGCACGGCAACCCGCTCCACCTGGCGAACAAGAAGGCCAAGGAGCTGGCTGGGCTTCTGGCCCAGGAGGGCGAGCGGGTGTGGGTGTCGGAGGCCGTGTGCTTCACCGACTCGTCACTGAAGAACCGGCTGCCCGCCCACGACCAGCACGGCCTCTACACCGTCCATCAGCTCGCCCAGATGCTGGCGGAGCCCCCGCGCGAGGAGCGCCGGCGGATCGACAGGTCACGGTCGCGTCGGATCGCATCCGCCCTGGAGCGAGTGGGCATCGCGCGCAGCGACGCCGAGTACAAGGTCGGCCCCTATCTGCTGCACCGCAAGTCCTTCGACTCCGGCCCGACCTGGGCTGACTATCTGGCCCGGCACAGCGAGCTGCCGGAGGCCGCCCGCATCCGCGTCTATCTGCGCGAGCGCGGCTCGGACGCCGAGCTGCGGGCCTCCGTGGAGCGCGCGGCGCGGCGCGAGGCCTCGGTGCTGCGGCGCTTCCGCCACCCCGGTGTCGTACAGCTGAAGCAGTACGACCCGTCCGGGCACTCGGCCGGGCCGGCGCTGATCTTCGACTTCGATGCGCGAACGCTGCGTCTGGATGAATATCTGGCGCAGTACGGCGAGAAGCTGGACATCCTCAGCCGGATGGCGCTGGTTCGGCAGCTGGCCGAGACCGTACGTTCGGCGCATGGCCGGCGGATCTACCACCGCACCCTCGCGGCCCGCGCCATCCATGTACTCCCCCGCCCTCGGGGCCGCGCGGCGGGCGCGGACGGTGAAGAGGCCGGCTGGCTCAGCCCGTATCTGCAGATCTCGGACTGGCAGGTCGCGGTCCAGCGCGGCCCGGGGACCGGCGCGCCGAGCGACGGTGAGCGTTTCGCGCCGACCACGCTCTCGCGTGCGGGCGCCCATCTCGCGGAGGGCGCGGATCCGTATCTCGCCCCGGAACTGACCGCGCTGAAGGCCGACCCCGTCGCGCTGGACATCTACGGGCTCGGCGTCCTCACCTACCTGCTGGCCACCGGAAAGGCCCCGGCCGCCAGCCAGGCCGAGCTGCTGGCCCGTTACGAGGCGGGCGAAGGACTGCGCCCCAGCTCGGTGGTGGACGGTCTCTCGGAGTACATCGACGAGCTGGTCCAGGCGGCCACCGCCTACCACGTCAATGACCGCCTGGACTCGGTGGACGACTTCCTGGAGATGCTGGAGGTCGTCGAATCGGTCCTGACCGAGCCCGCCGCCCCCGCGGAGCCCATACGGCCGGCCGAGCCCGAGAAGGACCCCCTGGAGGCGGTCGCGGGCGATGTGCTGGCGGGCCGGTGGGAGGTCAGGCGCCGTCTCGGCACGGGGTCGACCAGCCGCGCCTTCCTCGTGCGGGATCTGACGGCAGGCCCGGACGTGCGCTTCTCGAAGACCTTGGCGGTGCTGAAGGTCGCCATCTCCGACAGCCGTGGCGAGATGCTGGCCCGCGAGGCCGAGGTGATGGGGCGGCTGCGCCCCGATTCGCGGATCATCCGTCTCGTCGAGCCGGAGCCGCAGCGCATCGGCGGTCGCACGGTCCTCGTCATGGAGTACGTCGGTGACGAGCGCGAGGCCGACGTCGAATCCGCCGCGCCCGGGGAGCGGAGGAGCAGGCGACGCGAGGAGACCGTCGCCCGGCAGCTGCGGGAGTTCGGCCGCCTGTCGGTGGACCAGCTCGAGGCGTACGGCGACTACCTGTTCGGCGCTGTGGACTTCCTCGAGGGCGAGGGTGTGTGGCATCGCGACATCAAGCCGGACAACATCGCGATCCGCATCCGCCCGAACCGCACCCGTGAGCTGGTGCTGATCGACTTCTCCCTGGCCGGCTACCCCGTACAGGAGACCGGAGCCGGGACGGACGGCTACCTGGATCCTTTCATCGGCACCCTCACCGAGCGCTCGGTCTACGACGGCCACGCCGAGCGGTACGCCCTGGCGGTCACCCTGCACGAGATGGCCTCGCGCGAGCTTCCGGTGTGGGGAGACGGAAGGGTGTCGCCGCGCCAGACCGACCCCAAGAAGGAGCAGTACCCGAAGATCGCGGCGGACGCGTTCGACCCGGCGGTGAAGGACGGCCTGGTCGACTTCTTCCGGCAAGCGCTGCACCGGGACGGGGCACAGCGCTTCCCCGACCTCAAGCCGATGCGGGACGCCTGGAAGAAGATCTTCCTGGCCATGGACGAGGCGAAGCCGTCGTCGCGCCGCTCCCGTCAGCCCGCCGCCCCGACGGAGGGTGCGGGCGACGCCGGAGAGGCGGTGGCGCAGGCCCAGGACGCCCCGATCCCCGCAGCTGAGGAGGAGAGCGCCGAGCAGCAGCGCGACCGGCTGGCGGCCCAAGCCGACCGCACGACCCCCATCTCGGCCTCGGGTCTCAGCCCGGCCGCCGAGTCCTTCGTCTACGGCCTGCGCGTCAACGACGTCGGAGGTCTGCTCGACTACAGCCGCCATCAGCTCGTCAACGCGCCCGGCCTGGGCGCCAAGACCCGCAAGGAAGTCCTCCGCCGGATCAAGGAGTGGCGGCAGCGGCTCGCCGAACAGCCCGCCACCCCGCTCACCCCCGAGGGACGCAAGGCCGCGAAGGAGGAGCTGTCGGCCGCCGAGACCGCGCTCGCGAACGCGATGGCGGAAGGCGGTGGAGCGGAGGGGCTGCCCGAACGTGCCCTGCGCAGGGTCAGCCTCGACACGCTCGCCACGATCTTCGTTCCGGAGCTGAAGAAGGACGAGACGAACCGCAACGAGTGCGAGATGGTGCGGCTGCTCCTGCGGATCCCCGACGACCGGGGCGCGTTGCCCGACATCGGCGTCTGGCCCAAGCAGAAGGACGTCGCGAGCGCCCTGGGACTGTCGACGGGCCGTATCCCCCAGATGCTGAAAACCCAGCGCACGCGCTGGAAGCGGCACCCCGCCGTCCAGGTGCTGCGCGCCGAGATCCTGGAGCTTCTCCGTGGCCTCGGCCGCGTCGCCTCCGCGGCGGAGATCGCCGACGCCCTAGCGCTACGGCGCGGCACCGAGCTTCCCGAGCGCGAGCAGCGCCGGGCGCTGGCGCTGGCCGCCGTGCGGGCGGTAGTGGAGGTCGAACAACTCGTCCCGGACGAGGCCGAGTTCCAGCACGCGCCGAACCGCAACGCGGCCGACGAAGGCATGGGTGCGGGCCTGCTGGCCCTGGAAGTCGGCCCGAACGACGCACCCGAGACTCCGTCCGGGCCCGGTCTGCTCAACTACGCCCAGAAGCTGGGCCGCGTCGCCGACGGGCTGGCCAAACTGGACACCCTGCCGACCGCAGCGACGGTGCTCGCGGAGCTGGGCGCCATCCCCACTCCGAGCACGACTGTGGAGTGGGACGAACGGCGCATCGTCGAGATCGCCGCTGCCGCCTCACGCCGAGCCGCCGCGACGCCTCGCCTGGAGATCTATCCCCGTGATCTCCCCCTCGTGAGAGCGCTGCGTCTCACCCAGGCGGGTCTGGTGCCGCTCATCCCTGGTATGCCGGACGAGCGGCTGCCTGGGCTCACGCCCAAGGACATCCACGAGCGGGTACGGGCCCGCTTCCCGGAGCTGCTGAACGAGCGGCGCGGGCACGCCCTGCCGACCGGCGGCCCACTCACGCGGGCGCTGCGGGACGCCGGGTTCGACCTGGAGCTGAAGACCCGCGAGGGCCACGGCACGCTGCGCTACATCCCGCGCCAGCCCGACGGCGGCTCCTCCTACCTGTCGTCGGACGCCGCCCGCCAGGCCACCGGCACCCTCACCGCGCACCGCTACTCCGACGACCCGCAGCTCGCGGGGGCGGCGGTCGCCGAGGAGCAGTTGCTGGCGTCTGCCCGCCGGGACGGTTTCCGGGTGCTGACGGTACGGACGGGGATGGCGAGCTATGCGGTGCGGGAGCTGGTGACGGACCGCTTCGGTGCTGAAGTGGTGTCGGTGACCGATCTGTTCCTGCGGGCACTGCATGAGCAGGTGGACCCGCGGCCGAAGCCGACGTGGGAGACGATCCTGCGCGCGGACGGGGCGGAGCCGGGGTCGAAGGCGGCCATGCGGTTCGCCGAGTACGCGCGGACGAGTTGGGGTGCGGTGGAGCCCCGGCTGAGGGAGCTGGTGTCGGGGGTACGGGGGTCCGGGTCGCCTGTGCTGCTCACGGACGCGGGCGCGTTCGCGCGGTACGACGCGATGGCGGTACTGGAACGGCTGGCCGAGGTCGCGCGGGGCGGGGGGCGCGGGCTGTGGCTGCTGTGCCCGCAGAGCGATCCGGCGCGACCGCCTCGACTCGGCGCGGTGGCTGTGCCGTACCAGGCGGGGTTGGGAGAATGGATCGAGCTGCCGGAGTCGTGGGTAACGAACGAGCACCGGGCCGAGGGGTCTGCGGCGGGTAGTGGCGCTGGCGGGGGTGTCGGCGCTGGCGCTGTTGAGGCAATGGGGACAACGGGGATTACGGGAGACGAGACGACGTGATTGACGCTGCCGCGCTGCGGGCCGACCTGATCAAGCAGGTCAAGGCGATCGAGGTGGACCTCGCCAAGCAGGTCAAGGACGGAGAGTCGGTCCTCAAGCCGCTGCGGCAGGAGTATGAGAAGGCGAGCAAGGCGGATCCGGCGCCCCCGAGGTGGGGTGCTTGGCTGAATGCGCGTTTGGCTGAGGGTGACCTGTCGGCTGACCGGGTGGACCAGTTGCGGGCGGCGGGCTCGGTTGCCGGTCGGTTGCGGACCGAGTACGACGAGGCGCGCAAGCTGGGGCGTACGGCGGCGACGTGGAACGCGTGGCTGGACGAGCGGGTCACGCAGGTCGCGGTGGCGTGGGTGTTGGGGACGGTGTTCGTACGGTTCTGCGAGGACAACCTGCTCATTGCGGAGCCGTATCTGACGGGACCTGATGCGGAGCGGCGGGACCTGGCGGAGGCGCGGTACGCGCAGTACGTGGAGGAGGACCCGGACCCGACGTACCGGGGGTGGCTGGAGCGGGCGTTTGAGGAACTGGGCGCGGGCCAGGCCGGGAAGCTGCTGTTCGACAAGCGGCGCAATCCGCTGTACCAGATTCCGCTGTCGCACGATGCGGCTCGGGCGCTGGTGGAGTTCTGGCGCGAGCGGGGTGAGGGTGATGACGGTGACAGGCTAGTCCATGACTTCACCGACCCGCTTGATGAGGATGACCCTACGAAGGGGTGGGACACCCGGTTCTTGGGTGACCTTTATCAGGATCTGTCGGAGTCAGCACGGGAAACGTATGCGCTTCTACAGACACCTGAGTTCGTGGAGCAATTCATCCTCGACCGGACAATGAATCCAGTGGTGCGTGAGCTGGGCGGTAAGTTCGGCCAGTTGAAGATGATTGACCCAACGTGCGGGTCGGGTCACTTTGTGCTGGGGGCATTCCGGAGGATGATGCGGCTGTTCGCGGAGCGGGAACCGGGGCGGGATGCGCATGAGCGGGTACAGGATGCACTGAATGCGGTACACGGGGTGGATATCAACCCCTTCGCGGTGGCTATTGCGCGGTTTCGGCTGCTGATCGCCGGGATAGCCGCGGCGAATCTGCGGACCCTGAAGGAAGCCAGTAAATACGACTGGCCAATCCACTTGGCGGTGGGAGATTCACTCATCCAAAGCCGTCAGCTTGAGATCGGCGTACGCGACACGACAGGGCAGAGCGAACTTGAATTTGTCACCGAGCAAAGGGATGAGTTGGCAGACTTTTCCTATGCAACGGAAGACGCACATGAGGAAGACTTTAAAAATATTCTAAAGCGAGGCCAGTACGATGTGGTGGTAGGGAATCCCCCTTACATCACGGTCAAAGATAGGAAACTGAACGCACTGTACCGAAGCCTATACTTGTCTTGCGCAGGAAAATACTCGCTATCCGTACCCTTCGCCGAGCGGTTCTTTCAGTTGGCAAAGACCGGGGACCCTAACGGACGCGGGTATGGCATGGTCGGCCAGATCACTGCGAATACTTTCACAAAGCGAGAGTTCGGAGCAAAGCTGATTGAGGAGTACTTTGCTCACAAGGTAGAGCTGACCGAGGTCATCGACACTTCAGGCGCCCGCATTCCTGGCCACAAAACACCCACAGTTATCCTTGTGGGGCGACGCCGCTCAGGCAATTCCCGCACAGAGATGATTCGAACCGTACGCGGCATTCAAGGCGAGCCAAAATCCTCAGAAAGCGGCATGAAGGGGCCGGTATGGAGCGCAATCGTCAAGCAGATTGACGATCCTCCATCCGTAAGCAAGTGGGTATCCGTAGAGAACCTCAGCCGCGATCAATACTTTCGCAAACACCCCTGGATGCTCACCGATGGGGCTCTCGAACTCAACGCGAGGATTCAGGGAAGTGCAAGGAAGAAACTGAGGAGCCTCCTCTCAAGAGATATTGGGTTCGCCAGCTTCCCCGGACAAGACGATGCATTCATCAGCACTCCGGAATCCCTCCGGCGACAGAGCATTACAGGGGGGATCGCCAAGAAACTTATTGTCGGTGAGGTTGTCAGGGATTGGAACTGCCGCCCCACTGAGAGCGCAATCGCACCTTATGATCAAGAGCTCAGCCCCATCCCTTATGATGCCGGTTCTTCTTGGGCGCGACTCTTGTGGCGGACGAGGACCCATCTGCGCTCAACTACGGATTTTGATGGCCAGACACAACATGATCTCGGAAAAGCTTGGTGGACATGGTATCGCTGGGTCGCCGAACGCTACCGAGCCCCTTTCTCGATCACTTTTGCTGAAGTGGCGACCCACAATCACTTTGTGCTCGACCGGGGCGGGAACGTATTCAAGCAGACGGCACCTGTGATCACACTTCGAGATGATACAGAAGAGGCTGACCATGTACGATTGCTCGGCCTCTTGAACAGCTCCACTGCGTGCTATTGGCTCAAGCAAGTGTGCTTCTGCAAGGGAAATGCCACCGCATCCAGTGGGATGGCCGATCAGCCCTGGTCATGGAACTACCAGTTCAACGGTGCAAATGTAGCAGACTTCCCCCTCCCTCCGGACTTCCCTACCGACTTGGCCACATCCATTAATTCCCTTGCCCAGTCACCGATTAGCACGAACCCTGAATCCTACATTTTCACCAATCATCCCACCACTCGATCTCTTGATGAATGCCGCAAGGCATGGGAATCGAGTCGGGGTCGAATGATCGCACTTCAAGAGGAATTGGACTGGCGGGTTTATTCGCTCTACAACCTGCACTCCGATGACCTTTGCGCACCCGAAGCAGCGGTGCCCGAAATCGCCCTTGGTGAGCGTGCCTTCGAAATTGTGCTCGCCCGGCGCCTCGAAGAGGGTGAGGCTCCCGGCGAGTGGTTCAAACGGCACAACTCCACACCCATTACCGAACTGCCCGACCACTGGTCCGACGCGTACAAGGCCGTCGTTCAGAAACGCATCGACGCCATCGAAACATCCCGCGCCATCGGCATGGTGGAGCGCCCCGAGTACAAGCGCCGTTGGGCGACCGATGGGTGGGACGTGCTCCAGAAGCGCGCCCTTAAGTCCTGGCTGCTGGACCGGATGGAGAACCGCGAGCTGTGGTTCCCGGACGGGCAGCCAACCATCCTCACCCGCGACCAGCTCACCTCGGCCCTCTCCCTCGATGAGGACTTCGTATCCGTCGCGGAGCTGTACGCCCCCCGCATCGAGCTGACGACCGTCGTCGCGGACCTCCTTGCCGACGAGCACGTGCCCTTCCTCGCCGCACTCCGCTACAAGCCCGACGCACTCAAAAAGCGTGCCGACTGGGAGCATGTCTGGGACCTGCAGCGGAAGGAGGACGCAGCGCCGGATGAGCCCACCAAGCGGAAGATCCGGGACTCGATCCCCGTGCCGCCCAAGTACACCTCAGCAGACTTCCTCAAGCCGTCCTACTGGCGTGCCAGAGGCAAGCTGGACGTGCCCAAAGAGCGGTTCATCTCGTATGCGACCGGCACGATCTCCGGGACGCCCAAACTGTTCGGCTGGGCGGGTTGTGACCACCGGGAGCAGGCGCAGGCTCTCGCCACGTACTTCACCAACCACGACGGGCTGTCCTCGGAGGAGATGACACCACTGCTCGCGGGCCTGCTCGAACTGCAGCCGTGGCTCGACCAGTGGCACGACGGCTTCGACCCGCTGTACGGCAGCTCCCCCGCGGCCTTCTTCACGGGCTACCGCGCCACTCAGCAGGGTGAACACGGTCTGACCGACGACGATCTGCGGGCCTGGCGACCCGCCCCAGCCACTCGTGGCCGACGCTCGGCCAAGAGCTGATCGCTATCCCGATGTCTCCTCCCCGTGTCTCTGCGGGGAGGAGACACCAGCGTCCCGCGCAGTCAGCGGCCCAGTGGAATCGATCCGCAGCGCAGAGCCGTCCTCCAGTTCAAGCACGATGGTGTGCCCACCATCCGACGCAGACCGCTCAGTGCCCACGCTCCGGACCACGTGCCACGCGCCCCAAACCCGAACACACTGACCTGCGCGGACCGCTGCCGCAGCGATCTCGATCCCCTCGCGTTCCGACACGAGATGCGGGGCCTTCAGCTCAGCCCAGACGGTCTTCCCGATCCCACACGCGCGTTGCTCGAACCCCCAGCGATGGGCCAGCGCTTCCACGAGCAGCAGTCCACGCCCGCCCGTCTCGTCTTCACAAGGCGCCCGCACCTCGGGCTTTCCTTCGCCCGCGTCGCTGACTTCCAGGCGCAGCAGGCCGTCGTCCGTCAGCCACGCGATCCTCACACCAATCAACCGGTCACGCGGCGCACGCACCCGCATGGCGTTGGTCACCAGTTCCGAGAGAACCAGCTCCCCCGTCTCGGCTGCTTCGGAACCGGCACCCCACTCACCAAGCACAGAATGCAGCAGCGCACGCGCTCTGGGGACGCTGCTCCGCCGACGAGACAGCCGGAACTTCACTTCCCGAGGTTCAGCCATGACAGCTCCCACCGATCCAGCGAGCGGTTCCAACTCCCAGGTGAAAGCGGGAACGTGCTCGGTCGTCAGTCGTCCCACGCATCTCCACCCACGCAGGACTTCGAACACACTCAGCATTCAGTTGAGCGCATTGCGTCACAGGGGCTAAGCTGCACCCCACAATGGGGCACCGTCAAGTCACCTGAAGTGTCAATTGACATGACGGTGAACAATCGATCACCTCTGACGCTTCCTGGATCGAAAATGTCCACCAATGGGCCGGTTACAGGCCAATCGCAAGCCACAAGGAGAAGCCATGAGCAACGGCAACAGCACCCTGCTGATGTCTCGCGTCACTTTCGGGCGGGCCTTGCGTCGGCTGCGGCAGGAGGTCAAGCACTTCACGATCGCCGACGTCGCAACCGCGCTCGACTGCGATGTCTCCTTGATCAGCCGCATCGAGACCGGGAAGCGCGTCTGCTCCCAACAACACTTCGCCCAGCTCATGAATCTTTACGAGGTTCCCCCGGACCAGCGCGACGAACTCGCTGAGCTTCACGCCGCTGCTCGGGAACGGCGACAGCCGTGGTGGGCCGCGTACAGCGAAGTGATCAGCGCGCAGTACGAACGCTTCCTTGGGTTCGAAGCGGCGGCCTCGACCGTGCACGAGTACCAAGTCGGCATCGTCCCCGGCCTGTTGCAGACTGAGGCTTACGCGCAGGCGGTCACTGGCGTGGGCTTCGCCTCGCTGGGCCCGGACCAGATCGAGGCACTTGTCGAAGTACGTAGCCTGCGCCAGCGGCACTGCCTGCATGAGACGGAGTCCCAACTCAAATGCCACTACGTGATCGCGCAGGCGGCACTCGACTTCCAGGTAGGAGGCAAGCGCACGCACCAGGAGCAGCTTGAGCGTCTGCTGGAGGTCTCAACGCACCCGAGTGTGGACCTCCGCGTCATCCCGTACGAGAAGGGCGAACAGGCCGCTCAAATCTCGGCGTTCATGATTCTTCAGTTCTCGGACGAGGACGTTCCCGACGTAGCTTTCGGCGAGTCTGTCGCTGGTAGCTTGACTATGGACGACCCAAGGGATCTGCGTCGCCTACACCGGCTCTTCGGCAGCCTCGCCAATGCGGCCCTCTCTCCGGAGGAGAGTCGCGACGTCATTGCTCACACGAGAAACAGGGACAGCTGACTGATGGAGAAGATAGATCTCTACTCGATCGACCCCGCCACGCTCTCCTGGCAGAAGAGCAGCTTCACCGCCAACAATGGCCAGTGCTTCGAATTGGCCCCCCTCCCCCAGGGAGGCGTGGCCGTCCGGGACTCCAAGAACCCCTCCGGCCCGCACCTCTGCTTCACCTCCGGCGAGTGGAAGGCGTTCAAGGCCGGAATGGCAGCCGGAGACTTCGACAACCTGTAGTCGTTGATCCCACAGCTCACCCCAGCCGCATCCAGCGCACGATGCACGCTGGTTCTCTCCCATACGCAAACCGTTACGATCGGGGACGGGCACACTCGCACGTGCCAGTGTGCCCGGGCACAGTCGCACGCGCGACTGACGACAACGCACCGGGACCGCCTGGAAGCATTCCGTGACCAGCGCGCGCACCCGGCCAGGGGGGGGCACCCTGCTGTCCGGGCCCACGCGATAAGAGGACGCAGGAACCAGGAGAAGCGAGACACAGATGGCCCCGAACGCCACCGGCACGGCCCCACTGCTCCGCGACGTCATCGACATCAAGACGTCGATCTCCACCTCCGACTTCGTTCTGAAGCTCGCTGAGGCCGTCACCGAAGAGGGGGCGGCCCGCGCGCTGCGGGATTACGTCGTCACAGAACGCCTCCTGGAGAACTTCGACGAGGCTCTCAGCCTCATCAAGGCGTCACTCGACGGGCACACCTCGAAGGCCGCCTATCTCCACGGCTCCTTCGGTTCCGGTAAGTCCCACTTCATGGCCGTCCTGCACGCCCTCCTCCGAGGCGCCCCGGCAATCCGCAGCCGCGGGGACTTCGACCCGGTCCTGGCCAAGCACGAGTGGCTGTCCACCGACGGCAAGCGGTTCCTCCTCGTCCCGTACCACATGCTCGGCGCGAAATCCCTGGAGCAGCGGGTCCTCGGCGGCTACGTCAGCCACGTCAAGGCCCTGCATGAGGGTGCCCCCACTCCGCAGGTGTACCGGACCGACGCGCTCTTCGAGGACATCCGCTCCCACCGCCGCCGCGTAGGCGACGAGTCCTTCATCGCCGGCCTGGCCGACGCCCCCACCCCCGGGGCCATCGCCGACGACGAGGATGACGACGAGTGGGGCGAACCGTTCGCCTGGACCCCGGAATTCCTCGACACCGCACTGTCGGCCGAGGAACTGGACGGCGGCGAGGTGAACCTCAACCTCGTCAACCCCAGCACCCCGGCCGAACTACGCGCGAAGCTCGTGCACGACGCGAGCGTCACCTGGTTTCCCGGGTTCGCCAGGAACGCCGCCGAGGATGAGCACGGCTTCATCTCCCTCGACGCCGGCCTCGCCGTCATCGCCGAGCACGCGAAGTCGCTCGGCTACGACGGGCTGATCCTCTTCATGGACGAGCTGATCCTGTGGCTCGCCAACCGGATCCACGACCAGAAGTTCGTCTCCCGCGAAACGGACAAGATCACCAACTTTGTCGAGGGCGCCGACTCACGCCGCGCCATCCCGATCGTCTCCTTCATCGCCCGTCAGCGTGACCTGCGGGAGCTGGTCGGTGAGGAGACCTCCGGCGCGGCCGAGACCGCCATCCAGGACAGTCTGAACCTGGCCTCCGGCCGCTTCGACAAGATCACGCTGGAGGACCGCAACCTCCCCCAGATCGCCCACGCGCGCCTCCTCACCCCCAAGGACACGGAGGCCGCCACCAAGCTCAACGCGGCCTTCGCGAAGATCAAGCGGGTCGGGCCGCAGATCTGGGACGTGCTGCTCGGTTCGGACGAGGCGACGACCGGCGCGGACGAGGAGTCGTTCCGGCTGACATACCCCTTCTCCCCCGCTTTCATGGACACCCTCGTCCATATCTCCTCTGCTCTCCAGCGCTCCCGCACCGGCTTGAAGCTCATGGGCCAGCTGCTCGCCAATCACCGGGACGACGCGACACTGGAGAACCTGATCCCGCTCGGCGACCTCTACCCCGTCATCGCGGACGGCGGCGACAAGCCGTTCGTGGACAGCCTGAAGGTGGAGTTCAAGGTCGCGGACAAGCTGTACCGGACCAAGCTGCGCCCTCACCTCATCGCGACGTACGACATCAGCGAGGAGGACGTCGAGCGCTATCAGCACCGCCGCGAGACCATCTCCGACCAGCAGCTTCTCGGCCGCTGCAGGGGCTTCGTCGGCGACAACCGGCTGATGTGCACGCTGCTGCTGTCCGCCCTCGCCC
This sequence comes from Streptomyces sp. NPDC000941, assembly GCF_053599555.1. Lineage (NCBI taxonomy): Bacteria > Bacillati > Actinomycetota > Actinomycetes > Kitasatosporales > Streptomycetaceae > Streptomyces > Streptomyces sp. NPDC000941. Next base: position 87,772 of record NZ_JBSFMM010000008.1, on the reverse strand, counting down.
CCGGCGTTCCCGCCCTCCGTGATCTGACCATCCGGCGGCTCGGCGCGCTGAACCACGGCTCGGTCCTCTCCCCCATCCCCGGGGCGGAAGTCGGCGTCATCCAGGCGAAGGTCGACGAGTGGGCCACGCGCTTTGTCGAGATCAAGTCGACCGGCACCAAGACCAACCCCGGCGTACGGCTCGAACTGGCCGGGGTGGACGTCGACTCCGTCATCGCCAACGCCAACGTGAACAACAACCGCTCCAACCGCCGGGCCCTCGCCAAGCGACTCCTCGCCAAGGAACTGGACCTGGACGAGCACGAGCGGCTGGGCGAGGACGAGCTGACGCTCGTCTGGCGCGGGTCGGACCGCACAGCCGAGGTCGTCATCGGCGATGTCAACGACCAGGAGAACATGGCCGACCATGAGTTCTCCCCGAGCCAGGACGGTCTGTGGCGGCTGGTGGTCGACCTGCCCTACCACGAGAGCGAGCACGGTTCCGTCGAGGCGGTCAACCGCCTGCGTAACCTGCGGGAGCTGTCCGGCACCGGGCCCCGCACCGTGGGCTGGATCCCCACCTACCTGTCGGCGGCCCGCTACAAGGACTTCCAGAAGCTGGTGGTCATCGACTACGCGCTCGCCGACCAGCGTCGCTTCGACACCCACTACGCCCAGCACCTCAACGCCGACAACCGGGCGCGGGCCAGGGTGCTCCTCGAAGAGCAGCGAGAGTCGCTCATCAAGGCGGTGAAGGGCGCGTTCAAGCAGGCGTACGGCTGCGCGGACAAGAAGGCGGCCGACGTCGACGTCTCCTTCGACGAACACTTCCAGTCGCTGCGTGACGTTCCCGAGCTCAAGGTCTCCATCGGCCAGACGCTGTCCGACGGTGCCCGGCATATCGTGAAGAAGCTGCTGGCGCACCAGTTCCCCGCGCACCCCGACCTGGACCCCGAGGGCGCCAACACGGCGGTCACGCCCGCAAACGCCCGTACCGTGTTCGCTCACCTCCGGACGGCGGCGGAATCCGCCGAGCGACAGGTCGAGGTTCCCTCCAAGGACCGGGTGTGGATGCGGCGGATCGCGGCGCCCCTCGGGCTCGGCCAGCAGAAGGAGGTCTACTTCCGGCTCTCCAGCCGCTGGGTGGACCACTTCAACCTGCAGGCTCGCACCGACGGGGGCCCGGGCGACCTGAGCGTGGTCAAGCTCGCCGAATGGATCGACCGGCCCGAGCCGATGGGCCTCGACTCCTTCCTCGCCAACCTGGTCATCGCCTCCTACGCGGAGATGGACGACCGGGTATGGGTGCGCGCCGGTTCCCTGCTCGACCCCGCGCCCGAACTCTCGGCGATCAAGCCCCAGGACGCCCTGCGTTCCCAGCCGCTGCCGGAGGAATCCGTCTGGGAGGAGGCGGGACGCCGGTTCTGGGACATCTTCGGGGAGCAGCCTCCAAAGCTGCGCCGAGGCCGGCTGGTCAGCCACTTCGCCCGGCAGATCACGAGCAAGGCACGCGACTACAAGCCGCATGTGGACACCCTCGTCGAGGAGCTGGAGAAGCACGCGGCGCTGCTCGGCCTGGACGGGGCCGACGAACCCGCTACTGGCAGGCTCACCCTTGCCCGTCGCTCGCGTGACCTGCTGGGCGAGCTGTACGGCATCTCCCAGGGCTCGGTCGGGGGTACGGCGGCGGCCAAGCAGGTCATCACCGCCTTCGCCGCCTTCGACCTGGGCGAGGCGTCCGCCGGCCGCTACGGGGCCTCAATCAAGCAGGCGAAGGCCGTCGCCGACGCGCTGGTCGTCGCGGCCTGGGACATGCTGAAGCTCGCGCCCAACTACGGGCCGCAGGGCGAGGCGGTGCTGGAGGCGCTGCGCGGCGCGGCGCGTGCGGATCAGCGCACGATGCGGCTCGAGGACGCCTTGCGGGACGCGCGGAAGTCCATTGTCACCGTCATCGAGCGCAGCCAGGCACCCGCCCGGCCGCAGCCGCCCGCCGCCACGCCCACGCCCGCCCCCGCGTCCCCGGCTGCCCAGCTCACCACGCCCAATGAGGTGAGCCTGAACAACGACACCGCCCGGCCGCCCGTGTCCACCAAGCACCCACTGCCCGGCCAGCGCGCCGCGCGCCGCTCAGGCGGCGGACGGACGAGGGCGTCCCAGGCGATCGCCCAGCTCCGGGCGGAGCTGGACGAACTGACCGCCACCGAGCCCGATGCGACGATCGAGATCACCTGGCGGGTCGTGGAATGAGCGGAATGAGGCGTGTGCGGTGACCACCACGACCAGCACGAGCACCAGCACGAGCGCGGAGACGACCACGAGTGCGGTACGGCTCAACTCCGCCACCATCACCCAGTACCTGGCCTCGCAGCAGCGCGGTCTGACCCCGGACAAGCGCCGGGCCGTGCTGCTGCGCGCCGCACCGAGCTGGGACGGACCGGCCGAGCTGACGTGGGGCGAGCGGCGGCAGGTGTCCGTCGCCGTCGCGCCCTCGCCGCTCGCCGCGTACGAGCTGGTGCTGACGCACCAGGCACCCTCGGCGCCCGGCCCGGACGTGCTGGTGGTGCTCACCGACCGGGAGGAGGCCGAACTCGGCCCCGATCTGCTGGCCAAGGTGCACCGGCACCGTGTCAACGCGGTGGACACATGGGACGTCGTCCGGGAGACCTTCCGCGCGGTCAGCACCGACCGCCGGCTGCTCCACGAGAACTGGGCCGCCGAGGCGCTGCTGGACGCAACTCCGCCGGGCGGCTGGCCGCAGCTGCCGGGCGGGGTGCTGTCGTGGGACAAGGCGCTCAGCGAACTCACGCTCCGCAGGCTCGGCATCGGCCGCTACGACCCGGACCGTGACCAGCACCCCCATTCGGCGAACGGCGACGCGCTCGACATCCACACCCTGCTGAGGTGGTCGCTGGCGTCGGGCGGCCCGGACCGCTATCTGGCGCTGCGCGCGCCCGAGCGTGCCGGTATCCGGGAGTTCCTCGGCGAGTCGGATCAGGCGGGGCAGGCCGGGCGGGCGCTGCTCGCCCTGGTCGCGGCCGAGCACGGGCCGGACGCCGTCGCCTTCGGCCTCGTCTGCGCCTCGCTGTGGGGGCATGACGACGCTGCGGCGGGCGCGGAGAACTACCGGGCCCGGGGGCGTGCGGAACGCTGGTTCGGGGAAGAGCCGCCCGCTCATGGCCAAGATCTCGACGCGCTCGTGGCGGCCTTCGGTCGGTCCTGCGAGGAGTTCGTCTCCGGACTGCTGCTGACGGGGCGTTCGGCCCACGAAGAGTCGGCGGCGACCGCGCGCCGTCTGTCCGGTTCCGTAGGCGATCGTGCGGCCACCCTGGCACGGCAGTTCGGCGCGGAGCGGGCCATCCGTACGAGCCCTCTGCTGGCCGCGGGTCTCGAAGCCCGTTTCACCGCCGTCGGGGAGGCGCTCCTGGCCGGCCACCCGGCGCGGCCGTCGCAGGCGGTGCAGGCACTGGACGACCACCGGCTGGCACCCGATCCTGCTGCCCGCCCCCGCATCGAGCGCACGCGCATGGCGCAGCGGCTCACCCAGTGGCTCGCGACGAAACCAGCGGTGGAGAGCGAGGTGGAGAGCGAGAGTGTGCGGGCCGTCATCGGCCGGCATGTCGCCGACACCGGCTGGGTGGACCTCGCACTCGATCACATCGAGTCGGGCGGGGACCCGGATCCGACGCTGAAGTCCGCCTACGACGCCCTCTGCGGCTCCGTACGCGCCCTCCGTCGGGATATCGACCGGCACTTCGCCCGGTCCCTCGCCGCATGGACGGCGGGTGGCAGGCCCCCGGAGGACATGCTGACGGTGGAGACCTTCCTGCCCAAGGTCGTCGCTCCGGTCGTGAAGGCGGGGAAGCGCCGGGTCCTGCTCCTGGTCCTCGACGGGATGAGCGCCGCTATCGCCACCCAGCTCGGCGAGGAACTGCGCGACCACTGGGTGGAGTACGACCCGCTGCCCAAGGCGAAGGACACTCCACGGCGCCGGGCGATGGCCGCCGCGCTGCCCACTGTCACGGCCGTGTCGCGGACCTCCCTGTTCGCCGCCCGGCTCATGAGGGGCGCCCAGGCCGATGAGAAAAGGCTCTTCCCGGAGCACCGTTTCTGGGGCGAAGAGGAGGCCGCCGTCTTCCACAAGGACGACCTGCGCGGCGAGACCAGTGGCGCTCCCTTCGGGCCCGAGTTGCACGAGGCCCTGGTCGGTGACCGTACGCATGTCGCCGTGGTGCTCAACACCATCGACGACCGGCTTGCCACGGAGCAGAAGCTCGGTGACGGCGCCTGGCGGCTGGGAGAGATAGGAGGATTCCTGGACCTGCTGCGTTTCGCCGCCGCCCAAGGCCGGGCGGTGATTCTCACCAGCGACCACGGCCATGTCATCGACCGGCACGGGGTGCGGGTCAACACCGACCCCGACCGGGTGGAATCGGCCCGGCATCGTGCCGTGGGGGGCCCGCTCACGGAGACGGAGATCGCGCTCTCGGGACCGCGCGTAGCCGCCCCGGAGCCTGACGGCGAGATCGTCGCGCTCTGGGACGCCGACTCCCGTTACACCTCGCAGAAGGCCGGATACCACGGCGGGGCCGCCTTGGCGGAGGTCGCCATCCCGGTGCTCGCCTTCCTCCCCTTCGGCGCCGAGCCGCCGAACGGCTGGCGGGAGCTGGGCAGTCAGCAGCCGCCGTGGTGGTCGCTCACCCCGACTGCTGCCGAGTCGGCACCCACCCGGCCTGCCCCAGCCGCCGCCCCCGCGAAGAAACCGTCCAACCGGGCCAAGAAAGAAGCCGAGCTGGCCAAGAACCACGACTCGCTCTTCGACATGGTGCTGGTCCCCGCGGAAGGGGATGACGCCCTGCTCTCCGCCAGGCCGGTCTCGCCGGACGAAGCGTTGGTGAGCAGCCTAATGGCGTCCGAGATCTTCGAAGCCCAGATCGAGCTGCTTGCCCGCCGGCCCCGTCCGCCGGAGCTGGCCCGCGTGGAGAAGGCCGTACGGGCGCTGCTGGACGCGGGGGGCACGCTCCCGGTGACGGCTCTGGCCCAGCGCATCGGCCTGCCCGCCACCAGGGCGGCCGACGGCTTCGCCGCCGTGCTGCGTCAGCTGCTGAACCACGACGGCGTGCAGGTCCTGGAGACCTTGCCGGACGGGCGGACGCTGCGGCTGCACGCGGGCCTGCTGCGGGACCAGTTCGAACTGGCGTAACGGGTCCCGCGGCGGCCGGCGTCAGGCGAGCTGCCGGAGCAGCCCCACGAACTGGCGCAGTTCGTCACTCAACCTCTTCGACAGCGGATCGGGGTCGAAGTGCGCGATCATGTTGCGGACCACACGCACCCGGTCGAGCTGGTGCACGAACTGGATGCGGTCCACCCCGGTCCAGCCTAGGGCCTGCCAATTCTGGTCGGCGAGGGGGCAGAGGGCCGGGTTCTGCTGGTCACCGTCGAGAAGCTTGACGTAGCCGTTGAACATCAGATCGGTTATCTGACCGGTCTTCTTGTTCTTCGGCTGCACCGCGCGGATGTTGTCAGGGTCGAGGGCCGCACCCAGGCACTTGCGGAGCCGGAACTCGATCTCTCCCACCACGAAGAAGGGCCATGCCGTCGCATCGAAACGCTCGGTGATATCAGCGCCTGTGACGATTCCGGTGAACTGCCCGCTGTTGTCCCTCACAAGCACATAGCCGTACTCGCTGATGATCGGCAGAAGAGAGAAGAAGTCCTGGGGGGAGGCGGCGATCGGCGGATCGTCCACTAAGGCGTTGGCCAGGCTGATCGCTCCGTTGGTCTCATACATCTTGGCCACCGAGCTCCAGGTGACGACGCCATGCAGAGTCGTCCTGCCGTCGATGACGGGCACCTGCGAGTAATTCTTGGTACGCATGAGATAGGTGGCCGTGGTGACCTGCGCGTTCGACGGCACGCAGTCGACCCCGCCATACGCGGCCGGGAGATCCCCGATCCGGAAGGAGTGCGGAGGCAGTGCTCCAGACGTCAGGCCATCCGTCTCCTCCTCTTCCTCCTCGCCGTCCGACTCCTCCTCCGGGGCCACGACGGATTCGAGGGGCACGATGTGGACATCGGCCCGGCCGTTGCAGTTGGCGAAGTAGGGAACGGTGGAGAGGCCGGCGTCCTTCAGCCTCTGCGTGATGACCAGCACGGCCTGGTCACTTCTCACGCGCGTCCCGAAGAGCGCGAGGAGGTCTTTCACCGGGATCTTCTCGCCCTTGAGCGCGTGAAGCTGTTCCTCGGACGGCGTCTGCGACATGGCCTCGCTCACCAGCCCGCCGTGTCACGGAAGACGGTGCGCTTGCCCATAGCGGACTTCACCAGGTCGAGGAGTTGCCGGGCGCGGTTCTCGTAGAAGCGCTCGAAGTCCGCCTCATGCAGCGCCGTCGGATCGACGAGATGGGTGGCGAGGACGTCGTCGAACCACTCGGGGCGCATCCCCGACTCCAGCGTGAGCGACTTCAGGTAGACGGCGGGGGAACCGACGATGCTCCGGCCCGCTCGGAAGGACAGCGGCGTCTTGTTGACGATCGAGTTCGCCTTCGCGGCGCGGTTGGAAGCGTTCTTGGCGATCCATCCCTTGGGAAAGATCTGCCGTACTTCCACGTTGTGCTCGATCAGTCGACCCGCGGTGAGTGGTGCCTCGGTGAAGTACCAGTCCACCGCGCCCTGCTTGACCAGCAGCGCGTAGATGCCCTTGTAGGCGGCGCTGTTGCGCGTGGTCAGGCTGTCCAGCCGGTCGTCCAGGAAGGCGGCTTCGGTGACCGTGTCGGGGATGATCTCTCGAGCGTCCCCGACCCAGCCGATGAGCTGTTCCACGTCGCGGGTGAACCGGCTCTCCGTCGATCCGCCATACATCTCGCCGAGCACACCGCACCAGTACCACTGAGCGATTCGCTCGTCCGCTCCGGGAGTGTCCGTCGCCTCGCCGAGGACGGCCCGGACAGCGGCCAAGGGGACGAGCTGGGTGCGGTACGGAAGGTCAGCCGCGCGCACGATGCACTGCTGCTCCAGGAACGCGCCCACCCACTTGAAAGCTTCTGCCACCCGCGGTGCCAGGCGCCGGAAGTCCGCCAGCGGCAGACGCAGCAGATCACGGCGTTTGCACGACACCGAGCTGCGGAGCCTGGCCTGCTTCTCCTCCCAGGTGCGCACCAGGGCGACGGCCTGCAGGAAGTCGCTGCTGCTCAGGCCGTCCTCGACACCGGCCTCCATACGTCCGAACACCGGGTAGGAAGCGGTCAGGTCCTTCTTGATCTGCTCCCATTCGACGGGAAGCCGGTAATAGTCGCCGTACTCCGCGACATGCTCCTGATTGCCCGCGTACGTGGCCGTGAGCAGTTCGAAAACGTTGAGCGACACACCACCGGTGTTCACCCGCTCGAACACGGCGCACACGGCGTCCATGGTGGTAGAGGCCGGGAGCTTGATCATCGGTACCTGGAACTGCTGCACATGGTTGAGGACATGCTGCTGGAACTCGCTCCAGACGCCCCAGTTCGCCGGATCGGCCTTCACGAACTCCTGGAGCCACTGGTTCACACGATGCGGGTCGAACGCGATGTGGAGCGGGAAGAAGCCGGCCGCACACTCCTGCTCGGTCGTGCTCAGGTCGAGCACGACCTTGCGAGCGAAGCCAGACCTGAGGATCCGGTCCTCGGGGACGGAGACGACGGCGTCGTCGCGATCCGCGGGCGCCCCGATGGCCTTGGCGATGTCGATGTAGTACCAGCGCTCGAGCGGCTTACCGCGCCCGTCGACCGTCTCCACCGGATGGTCCCGGTACAGCGCCTGGAAGAGGGAGGTCATACGCTGCTGCCCGTCGAGGAGCAGTAACTCGGGGACGGTGCCTTCCGCGCTCTCCGCGCCGCTGAGCGTGCGAGGCTTGAACTTGGGGGTGCCGCCGGTCTGCAGCGCCATCACGACGCCGAGCGGGTAGTCGAGCGTCACCGTGGCGACCAGGGCCCTGATGCGTTCGTCATCCCATACCCATTCGCGTTGGAAATCGGGTAGCTGCAAAGCTCCGGATGCGACGTCTTTGAGAACATTGCCTAGATTGAGGCCGTCGAGCGCCACGCTGGGTCTTCTCCCGGATTGAGGCTGAACGGTGAACAGACGATTGCACCAAGTAACCACTCGTGCGTCAAGTGCCATAGCGCAACGGTCAGATGTATCCCTCGCAGTGCGAGACTGACGGGGTGAGTACAGACAGCCCCGGCCGAACCGGACCCGTCAGTGCCGCCCGACGCCGTGATGTGATCGACGCCCTTCGACGCGGAGCCGTTCCCGAAAGCGGACTCGGCCTCCTGGCGACTGGCCTCGAGCGGTTCGAGCAGGCACTCGACGCGGAGCTGGACGCCGTCGCTTCAGGTGCTTCGGTCTTCAAGGCGGTCCGCGGCGAGTACGGTTCCGGCAAGACGTTCTTCACCCGGTGGCTGGGCGAACGCGCCAAGCGACGTCGTTTCGCTGTCGCCGAGATCCAGATCTCGGAGAACGAGACACCGCTGCACAAACTGGAGACCGTCTACCGTCGGCTCACCGAGCGGTTGACCACTCCCGGATTCCCCCCGAGCGCCCTGCGGCCCGTGGTGGACGCATGGTCCTACGCCCTGGAAGAGGACGCTCTCGCCGCCGGAACCCCGGAGGATGAGCTGCCCAACGAGGTCGAACGGCTGATGACGGCCCGGCTTGCCGAGGTCTCACGGCACGCTCCGTCGTTCGCCATCGCGCTGCGGGGGTACCGGGCCGCTCTCGCGGCCGGTGACGAGGTCACCGCGTCTGCGGTCATGGCCTGGCTGGGCGGACAACCGCACGTGGCAGCCGCTGCCCGTAAGGCCGCCGGAGTGCGCGGCGATCTGGACCACTTCGGCGCCCTTGGATTTCTGCAGGGCCTTCTGACCGTGCTGCGGGACTCCGGGCATGCGGGGCTCTTCGTCGTACTGGATGAGGTGGAGACGCTCCAGCGGGTTCGCTCCGACGCACGTGACAAGGCGCTGAACGCACTGCGCCAGCTCATTGACGAGGTGCATTCGGGGCGCTTCCCCGGGCTCTATCTGTTGGTCACCGGGACGCCCGCGTTCTACGACGGCCAGCAGGGCGTCCAGCGGCTGGCCCCCCTGGCTCAACGGCTGGCCACCGACTTCACCACCGATCCCCGCTTCGACAATCCGCGCGCGGTGCAGCTGCGGCTCTCCGGCTTCGATCTTGACTCGCTCATCGGCCTGGGGCTGACCATCCGTGATCTGTACGCCAGCGGCTCTTCGAACCCGGACCGTGTCACGAGCGTCGCGGACGAGACCTACATCGGCGACCTCGCCAAAGCCGTGGGCGGGGCACTGGGCGGAAAGGTAGGGGTCGCGCCCAGGCTGTTCCTGAAGAAACTCGTCGGCGACGTTCTCGACCGTATCGATCAGTTCGAGGACTTCGACCCGCGAAAGCACTATGCGCTCACCGTGAACGCGGCCGAGCTGAGCGAGGTCGAACGCAATGCCGCGGCAGCCACAAGCGCCGATGACATCGCACTGGACCTTCCATGACGGAGGCGCCGGAGGCCGCCGAGCCACTGGACCGGCTGCACCGAGGTCTGATCCACCACATCGTGAACTCTCTGGGCTGGCCCGGTCTGCGGCCCCTCCAACAGGAAGCGATCGCGCCGCTCATGGACGGTTCGGATGCCATCCTGCTCGCGCCCACCGCAGGTGGAAAGACTGAGGCTGCGTGTTTCCCTCTACTGTCGAGGATGGCCGAAGAGAACTGGACCGGCACCTCGGTGCTCTACGTCTGTCCGCTCAAGGCACTGCTGAATAATCTGCTGCCCCGGCTCGAGACCTACACATCATGGTTGGGACGCACCGCCGCACTTTGGCATGGTGATGTCCCCCATACCCGCCGCAAGCGCATCCTGCGCGAGCGGCCGGATGTACTGCTGACCACTCCGGAGTCTCTGGAGGCCATGCTGGTTAGCGCGAACGTGGACCATCGGGCGTTCTTCTCGGGGCTGCGGACCATCGTCGTCGACGAGGTGCACGCCTTCGCGGGTGACGACCGGGGCTGGCACCTGCTGGCTGTGCTGGAGCGGCTGGAGCGCGTGGCCGGCCGGCCGGTCCAGCGGGTCGGGCTCTCCGCGACAGTGGGAAACCCCCATGAGCTACTGACATGGCTGCAGGGATCCGGAGCGGGCAAGCGCACGGCGCGGGTCGTCGCCCCACACCTACGGGAGAAGGCTCCGACTGTGCCTCCTCCTGGGGACATAGAGCTCGACTACGTGGGATCCCTGGCCAATGCCGCGACGGTGATCGCCGCCCTGCACCGGGGAGAGAAGCGCCTGGTCTTCTGCGAGTCACGCCAATACGTCGAGAAGCTCGGCGAATCTCTGCGCGCGAAAGGTGTGACCACCTTCCTCTCGCACGCGTCGCTGTCCGTCGACGAGCGGCGCCGGGCGGAGGAAGCCTTCGCCGAGGCCCGTGACTGTGTCATCGTCTCCACTAGCACGCTGGAGCTTGGCATCGATGTCGGTGACCTGGACCGGGTCATCCAGATCGATGCGCCCGGCACCGTCGCCTCTTTCCTGCAACGCCTTGGGCGCACCGGGCGACGGCCCGGCTCAAGGCGAAACTGCCTCTTTCTGACGGTGGACGAGGCGGGCCTGCTGTCGGCGACCGCGCTCCTCCTGCTCTGGTCCCGCGGCTGGGTGGAACCCGTCATCGCGCCTCCGGAACCCCGTCACATCGCGGCCCAGCAGATCCTCGCTCTCTGCCTGCAAGAACACCGTGTGGGTGACCGGTTGTGGCAGGAATGGTGGCGTGGACTCGGCCCGTTCGGCGCTTCGGCGGAGCCGATCGTGCGCCACCTGATCGACGAAGGCTATCTGGACGTGGACGGCGGGCTCATGTTCATCGGCCCTGAAGCGGAACAGCGTTTTGGCTTCCGGCACTTCATGGACCTCACCGCGGTGTTCACCGCGGCGCCCGAGTTCACCGTGCTGTCCGGCCGCACCCTGATCGGCACCACGGACCCCGCGCTGCTCACCGACGAGATCGTCGGACCGCGACGCCTGCTGCTCGCCGGACGCAGCTGGCAAGTGACCTACATCGACTGGTCGCGGCGCCGCTGTTTCGTCGAGCCGGTGGACGGTGGCGGAAGGGCTCGCTGGGGCGGGGTCGGCTTCATCCGCACCGCTTCGTACGAGCTGATGCAAGCAGCGCGAGAAGTGCTGCTCGGCACGACACCACCGGTCACACTGACCCGGCGCGCCGAGGGTGCCCTCGCTCAGGCCCGTGAGGGAAGCACCGAGCTGGTACACCCCGGCGGCACCGTGATCGTCCGGGGCGGGCGCGACACGAACGTGCGCTGGTGGACCTGGGCCGGATATCGGGCCAATGCCACGCTGGCCGCCACGCTCACCTCCGTCGCCGACCCTTTCCAGCGGCCCACGGACGCGTACGTCCGGCTACGTGAGGACATCACCCCGCAGGAGTGGAAGAAGGCGGTTGCGGAGGGCGCGGAGCATCTGTGTCTTCCCGCTGTGGACCCTCGTGCCCTGGCCGGGCTGAAGTTCAGCGCGGCTCTGCCACAGCGCCTGGCAGAAGCGACGCTTGCCTCCCGGCTGGCCGATCTCGACGGGGCGGCCGCGTCGCTTCGCGAACCCACCAGGTTCACGACGGTTCGGTCGCCCCTGGCCTGACTAAGGATCCTGTACACAGCACTTTCGCTGAGTACAGCGTCTTCGCGTATGTGCAGCCGAGTGCAACGCTGAGCCGCTGTTCGCCGGCGGTCGTGGCGTATTCGTGGCAGGGATCTTGGGTCGTTTCCGCGTCTGAGAACGCCGAGGCCTCGGATAACGCTGGGGCCTCTTGCATTGGCTGATCCCCAGGCTCAGGTCGGGCCAGTGAGGGCAGAGCCATCGACCAGTCGATCAGCAAGCGAGCCGAGGAAGTCCGCAGCTGCCTCCGGATGACCTTCGAAGACGCCTTCCAAGCGCGCTGCACTGATATAGGCGCCGACCAGCGATTGAGGTCTATAGAGCATGACCTCCGCCGTTTCGCGGGGCGGCAGTGGCGACGGGAGGTGCATGATCTCGGACTTCTTGAGCCAAGTGCTGATCTCCACTGCTCGCCCAACGCTTAAGCGTCCCCACTCCGGCTCGTAGTGCTCACGGAGCCATCCCATGGAGACAGCGGTAACCCCATGGTCCTCATCAACCCTGCTCCGGATGGCATCGCGCTGGTTTGGCATGTCCCCCCTCGGATCTTGCAGTGGGGGGATTCTGACACTACGGCCATAGTTCCGCCACATGCTCCCTATCTACCCCTGAGTGCGACGAGCGCGCAACAGGCCAAAGCAAAGGCCCCGAGACCCGAGTTTGTTACCCGCCCGACCGCTATCTCGATGGAGGCCACTCCCGCGTTAGCCAGGTGGCCAGCACCGAGCGCCGAAAGCCATACGGGCTGTCGATCAGCGATGGCGACCTCCGCCTCAGCCGCTACTTCAGCTTGTTTGCCGCTCGTCGTCCACCGGCCGGTACCCAGCGGTGACGGCCCGCAGCAGGGCGACCGCTTCCGGCTCCGGCAGCACACCGAGCGTGAGGCGGCGGGCCCCGTCACGGACGGCGAGGCCCGACAGGCGGCTGCGGCTGGTGACCAGCACCAGGCTGTGCGCGTTCCCAGGCAGCAACGGCCGGACCTGGCCGACGGTGGCCGCGTTGTCCAGGACGACCAGTACCCGGCGGTCGGCCAGCAACGAGCGGTACAACGCGGCAGCGGCGTCGAGGTCCTGCGGTACGGCATTGGTTGCGAGGCCGAGAGAGGTGAGGAAGCGGTGCAGGGCCTCACGCGCCGCTACCGGCTCCCCAGGGGCGTAGCCGCGGAGATTGGCGTACAGCTGGCCATCCGGGAAACGCTCCCGGACCTGGTGCGCCCAGCGCAGTGCCAGCGATGTCTTTCCGGCGCCGGCGGTGCCGGCTATCACGTATACCGAGACGACGAGCGGACCGCGGTCCTCGCTGGTGAGAACGGCGTTCAGCTCGCCGAGCTCATCGGTGCGGTTGACGAATCCGCGTACGTCAGCCGGTAACTGGCGTGGGGTGGGGCTGGCGGAACTTCCCGGGTCCGGCTTGTCCTGCGTGTGGAAGTGGATGCCTCCGTGGACATTCCTCGCCTGGACGACGTCACGTGAGGATCCCGACAGCTCGGAATGGGTGCTGCCGGACTGCTCGTCCCCTCCGCCTGGCGCTGCGATCGGCCTACTCCCTTTCTGCGCTCAGCGTCGGCGGGTCAAGGTGTGCCACCTCACGGTCGAAGTAGGAGATCACATCTTCACCTACCGCGTAGAGCGCCTTGATGTAGTTCTCCCAGCGCGCCACAAGATCACGGTCGGTGTAGCGGATCGCACCGTTCGCAACTCCTGTCTCGGTGTACAGGACCTGGAAGAGGGTGAGACCTCCGACCACGACCACTTCAGGGAGCGGGAAAGTGCTCTCCGAAGCAGCCACCCGTTCAGCAGGGACGACCCTGATCCTCTGCCCGTACTGCGCACGCTGCCGCTGGGAGTGGAGTTCCCACTGCACATACGGTGTCAGCGGCTTCTCGACCACCCGCACACGATGAAAGGCATAACCCCTGCGTGCCTCCTCCTGAGCGGCCGCGGCCAGGGTGTCGCGCCGGTCGGCGAGAAGCCGCAGCGCCTCATCCCAGTCGCCCCGGCGCAGGGCGTCGCGGCTCGGACTGCCCTGCTCCTCGAAGTGTTGCCGGCGTTCCAGCTTCCAGGAACTCCCGTCACGGATCGCGTCCTCCCGTTCCCGGAAGTCCTGCTTGTAAGCGGGCCGGGTGAGCCGTTCGCCCTGCTCAGGGGTGAGGGCAGGGGCAAGGAGATCAAGCATCGGGGATGTCCTTCTTTGCCGCGCTGAGCATGTTCCCTGGGATGACGACCAACCGCTCGTCCGGAGCGAGGTTCACGCCTTGAGGCAGACGGGTGCGGTAGACGGCTGTCAGATCTCTGCCGATCACGGCAACATCGCCATTGTTGAGCTGCCAGATGTCCGGGCACTCGTCATTGCCATCGGAGTTCCCCAGCTCTTCGGCCGATCTCCCCAGCCGACGCTCGAATAACGCGGACGGGTCAGCCTCCCAGGCACGGGCCACGTCTGCCTCCGGTCGAGGTGGTCGAGCGCGCTGTTGCTACACAGTGTATCCAGGGCTGTACCCAAAGGTGAGAGAGTCGCCCCATGGCTGTCACGCCGGCGATCACCACCGGCAGCGGCGGCCCCTCCGACGGTGACAGCCGGTCCCGGCGCCACACCTGACCATGAGGAGGCTCCGGCAAACCAAGTAGGTGGTGAAGCAGCCTGGTTCCCTCACCACCCGGCAGCTGTCCCGCGGCAGAACACCGGGGCGCGGCAGGGGGCCGCGAAGGGCGGCCCCATCCGCAGCGGCCGAAGGCCCGATTTCCGATTGACCTTGGCGATGCTGCGCGCTATGCCCGGCCGGGGTTCAAGGCAGTGGCTGCGTCTTGGCCGGCCCAGCCGTCCGCAGTTCGCCAGAGGACGTGAACGCCGAAGACCTCGCGCACGGTGGCAGCTGACCAGTCCTCGGCGGGTGGTTCGGAGAGAACCAGGTAGAGCCGGTCCGCAGTGGACGGCAGAGCGTGGTTGATCTCCATGAGTCGTACCGCCCCGGCACGCAGATCGGCGTACGACGAGTGTCCGGACCCGAGAACCTCGTACAGGAGGTGGCCATCGTCAGCCACGCAACTGACGTCCGCGATCGGGGAATCCTCGGGCTGCAGGTCCGCCCAGAGCAAAGCCGCCTTCAGCGTGTGCCGTACCGCTTCGTGCTTCTTGCATGTCCGGTCGGCTGCCGCTTGGGTCTCCAATGCCAGCAGGAGCGGCTTCTCGACAGGTGCTGTCGGACCGGGCATGTCGACGGTGGTCATGGGTTCGTTTTCCTTCTGCTCAGGCTGCTGGCCGGCGGGGGATACAGTCGTCCCCGACGGCGGTTCGGCCGTTGAGGCCAGGCGACGCTGGAGTTCCTCGCGGGCTTCGGCCAAGGCGGGCAGCCAGCCAGAGTTCGTCAAGTCGTCCCGAAGCCGGCTGACGTCGAAATTGTCGTCCTTGAGAGCCCGGTGCGTGCTGGTCGCGAGGTTGCGCAGCAGGCCAAGGCGGTTCCTGTCAGGGGATCCGAGCACGCGCCGTACGTCCACCCAGTCCGCCTGGTCGCGGCGGAGGACGCGGTTGGCCATGCCCTTCAGTTCGGACAGGCGGTCACGGGCGTCTTGCGGCGCCGCACCTTCGATCAGCTCGTGGAGGACCCCGAGCGCAGCCACGTACCGCTCCGCCATGCGGGGCGAGATCGGATGACGCCCCCTCTGGTCTGCGGTGACCAGGCAGTGGCTCGTCTCGTGGGCGAACACCCAGCAGTCCAGCTCCTCGCCCCGACGGGGCGGAACCGACCCGTGCCGCACGGTCAGGACGAGGGGTATGTCCATCGTGGGGGACAGGGCCCGGACCTTGTAGCGCCCGCCGGGTCCCGGCTCCAGCACCCGGACCCGGACGTCGGTGCCGATCTCGGGGAGGCCGGTGCTCGGCTCCGGTTCCGCCGTGGCGCCGGAAGATCCGGCGTCGACCGTGTTCGTGAGGGCCGCGGGAAGCGGAGAAGCGTGCAGGACGGTCAGACTCTGGGTACTGCGGGTCAGGGCGACGTACAACTGGCGCAACCCTGCCGGCCCCCGATCCGCGATGGTCGCCGGCTCGATGACGAGAACGTGGTCGTACTCCATGCCCTTGGCCTGAGCTGCGGGCAGAACGGACACCACCTCGCGTTGAAGCTCGCTGACGCTCTCGGCCTGGTCGAGCTGGCGGCTGATCTCACCGAGCCAGCCGGAGTCGTCAGGGACGATGACAGCCACGGAGCGCAGGGTGCGCCCGTCGTTCGTGCCGACGAGGCGGGTGGCCTGGGCCACGGTCTCTTCCAAGAGCCGCCACGGCTCGGTCTCCACGATCTGCACGGCGGCAGCGCCCGCCGCGCGCACCGCCCGCGGCCGGGGAGACGCGGGTGCGATCGTGTGGGCCAGCGGGGAGACGAAGTCCATGATTTCGGTCGGCACGCGGTAGCTCGTGCTCAGCTCGTCGACCCGCCAGTCTCCGTGGTCGGAGAGTAGGTCGCCGACCCGGTTCCAGTCCGTGTACGCGTGGGGGCCGGTCGCCTGGGCGAGGTCTCCCAGGACCGTCATGGATCCGTTCGCCGCCGACCGGCGCCGCAGTGAGCGGGCCTGCATGGGCGTCAGGTCCTGGGCCTCGTCGATGACGATGTGCCCGTAACGCTGCGGGGTCTCCCCGCTGATCAGGTGGCGGAGCTCTTCGAGGCACACGTGGTCGTCGAGCGTCCAGGGTTCCGCGTCGGCTGTTTCGGCGCGGGGCCGGCGCAGCGCACCCTGTTCCTCGTCGTCGATAATCCCGTCGGCGCAGGAACGCAGGAGATCAGGCGAGTGGTAGAGGGTCCGCAGCGCCTCTCTGGCGCCGGGCGACGGCCACACCCGCTCGATGAGGCGCTCGACCTGCCGATTGCGCTGCAGATCGCGGCGGATCGTGTCGTCGCGGCTGCGGCGCGGAGCCTGCGTGAACAGTTCGCTCAGCAAGCGGTCGACGACCAGGCTCCGGAACCGTTCACGACGCTCCCGGTATGAGCCGTCATCACCGCGAGCCTCGTCCAGGAGCTCGAGCACCTCCGAACGCGGCACGCGCAGCGTCGTCCGGCCGATGGCAATGGTGAGTTCGGGCTTGGCGTCCTTGTACGTGGCGGTGGTGGTGAACTCGTCGATGGCCGCCGGGCGGCATTCCTGCTCCACTCGACGCCGCAGCACGGCGGCCATACGCTCGTCGGACTTCACCAGCCGAGCTTTGGCAGTGTCGCTCCCCACGGTCTCGCCCCCGTCCCACAGGTGACGCACCTGCACGGCGTTCACGTTGCGGGTGCCGAGCGTCGGCAGCACCCGGCTGACGTACTCGAGGAACTGTTGGTGTGGGCCGATGACGAGGATGTCCTGGGCCTTGAAGTGCTCGTTGTTGACGAGCCAGGTCACGCGATGCAGACCGACAGCCGACTTACCCGTACCCGGGCCACCTTGCACGACGAGGACGTCCGATGGAGATCCGGAGACCAGGGCCATCTGGTCCCGTCGGATGGTTTCGACGATGTCCCGCATGCCGCCACCGCGCGAGCGCTGGAGTTCGCGCAGCAGGAAGTCATCGAGCGGCTGGGGCTTCCGGCGCTGGATGCGGGTGACATTGGCGGGAGCAGGAACGGGCGGGTGTGCTTTCCCCTGTTGCTGTACGTCGGCGGGCGCCGGCTTCGGGTCGGCATCCTCCGCCGACGGCCCGGTCGGCACCGCGATTTCGTCGAGGAAATCCTGGACGACGTGCTGTGCACAGTGCAGCTTGCGGCGCAGAAGCACGTCGCCCGGAGCATCAGGGAGCGCCTCGATCCACTTCTTCGCCATTGCGTTGGTCCACTCCACGACGACGATGTCGCGGGTGAGGACGTCGGAGACGGCACGCCTGCCGACGTACCACGTCTCGGCTTCGTCGCCAGGTCCCTCCTGCGCGTCGATGCGGCCGATGACCAGCGACTCCTCGCCTAGACCGCCATATGACGCAGCCCGCGCCTCGGCCTCCAGCCGGTTGGCGACACTGTCCTTGCCACTGGCAGAGGCCGAGGCGACCGAGAAGCCGGAAAGTTCCTTCAGCCGCTCGGAGTAGCAGTGGTAGGCGCGGTCGACTGCCTTCTGCTCAATGGCGATGACCTCGTCGCGCGTCATGACGCCCATGCAGATCCCCCCTCCCCTGCAGCGCTCGGAAGGCGCTGCGCCGGGCATGAAGCCCGGTCCTCGATCAAGACAACTATCAGAGACCAGCTGGTAACAAACGGTAAATGCTCAACAGATCCACCGCTGCTGGTGGGCCGATCTCGTAGTGGTGCTGGTGGCACCCCAGGCAGAGGTGCGACCAGACCTGCGTCCGCACAACGGGCGGTCTGCGCCTCGGTGTGGCAAGGCAGAGGGATTTAGGTAAAATAGATTTACGTAAACTGATTCTACTTGGGAGCGGACCTTCATGACCGCACCGTCCCCCGCACCTTTCATCGGCCGTTCTGCCG
This sequence comes from Streptomyces sp. NPDC000941, assembly GCF_053599555.1. Lineage (NCBI taxonomy): Bacteria > Bacillati > Actinomycetota > Actinomycetes > Kitasatosporales > Streptomycetaceae > Streptomyces > Streptomyces sp. NPDC000941. The sequence goes on along the minus strand of NZ_JBSFMM010000008.1, from coordinate 69,648 downwards.
AGCTCAAGCTGCTCCACAAACGACTCGACCGCGTCACCCAAACGGGTACGGGCATCGCTGTCGCCATAAGAGGACGGCGACAGGTCGGCAAATCGCGGCTGGTTCAGGAGTTCTGCGACCAGGCGCAGGCGCCCTATGTCTTCTTCTCCGCGATCAAGGGTGCCTCACCTGTCGAAGGGGTGACGGCTTTCCTCGACGAGCTTCGCGAGTCGACGCTGCCGCCGGACCGTGAGCTGGTTCCGGTGCATTCCTCCGCGAGCTGGGCCGACGCGTTCCGGGTACTCACTTCGGTACTGCCCGCGGAACCGTCCATCGTGGTACTCGACGAGCTCCCCTGGCTCGCCGAGCAGGATCCGGTCTTCGACGGGACGCTGCAGACCGCGTGGGACCGCCTGCTGTCCAGTCGGCCTGTGCTGTTGATATTGCTGGGCAGCGACCTGCACATGATGGAACGGCTCACCGCCTACGACCGCCCGTTCTACGGCCGTGCCGACAACTTGGTGCTGGGGCCGCTCAACCCGGCCGAGACGGGGAGGGCATTGGGCCTGCCCCCTTCGGAAGCCATCGACGCGCACCTCGTGTCCGGTGGCCTTCCCGGTATCATCCGCGCCTGGCCGCACGGTCAACCCGCCCTGACGTTCATCGAGGCCGAATGCGCCGATCCCGCCTCACCGCTGTTCAGCATCCCGGATTCGGCCCTCATGGCCGAGTTCCCCGCTCCGGACCAGGCACGCCGTGTACTGGAGGCGGTCGGGAGCGGCGACCGCACACATGCCAACATCGCCGCCACGGCGGGCAGCCAGAGCGGAGCCCTGCCATCCGGCGCTCTCTCGCCCCTCCTGCGCCGCCTCACGGATGAGAAGCGCGTGCTCGCCGCCGACAGTCCACTGTCCACCAAGGCCGGCAAGCCGGCCCTCTATCGAGTGGCGGACAGCAACCTTCGGCTGTACTTCGCTGTCTTGCGCACCGCACAGCAGCTGGCTCTGCGCGGACGCCCGGAAGCCGGTTTCCAGCTGGTGCAGCGTCGCTGGAACGCCTGGCGGGGACGTGCCGTCGAGCCCCTCATCCGCGAGTCGCTGGAAATCGCCGCGGCGAGCGGTGCTCTGCCGTGGCCCGAAGTGGAAGCGGTGGGCGGCTGGTGGAATCGTCAGTTCAACCCCGAAATCGACCTGATCGGCGCGGACAGGTCGCCCGTCGCTGAACGACTCTTCTTCACCGGGTCGATCAAATGGTTGGCGTCGCCGTTCGACCAGCACGATCTCGTGGCCCTCCAGAAGGGCACGGGACACGTGCCCGGCTTCATTCCAGGCAGTACCGGGCTGGCTGTCGTTTCGCTGTCCGGTGCTGCCGAACAGCTGGACACCTCGACGATCGATCTGCTCTGGGGAGCAGCGGATGTCGTCGCCTCCTGGCAGCCATGACATGGGCCCTTGGCGGCAGGGCAGCTTGCGATAGCCGCTGCCCTGCCCCATGCCCGTACGGCGGTGGCCCACTCACTCCGCCACGGTCATGCGCCCCTCCGCACTCCACGCCCCGCGGCAGCTGCCCACGCCCCGCTCCGGCTCCGGTCGTACAGGCGCCGCTTCCGGGGACCGGCCGCGCTTCACAGCCCGTGCTGGTCCGCCGCCGCGCCGTTGCCGGGCGCCGGCGAGTGCCTCCCGTTCTCGTCAACAACGACATCCCGGCCCGGCAGGTGCCTCCCGCAGCCGTGAACAACTGCTGTCGTGAGTCGTCGATAAAGCCAGAGGTACACCGCAAGAAGGCCCAACAGCATCCCACCACCGGACAGTATCCCCGCCGTCTTCCTGCCGAAGTTCACGGGTCAGGCTCATCGTTGCCGGTCATACCCCGTGATGCGGGGCCCGCGGTGGGACGAGGAGCAGGAGCGCTCTGCTCTTCCGGCTCGGTTGTCGGTTCGCGGAGGACGCCGGCCTTCGCTGAGATGTCGCGCAGGAGTGCGTCCCGCAGGGTGTGCAGTGTCGCGATCTTGGTGACCAGGAGTCGCACCATGGCGTGCAGGGGATCGGCCGTCGTGTGGAAGTTGGTGCGCGTGAACCGGTCGGGCCAGGCGACCTCCAGGCGCTTGAGGGCGCGGGCGGAGATTTCCCTGCCGTTCTGGCCCTGCGCAAGCCGCGTGATGTCGCTGCTCCTACTCCTGAGTTCGTGGAGCAGCCACCAACCGTCCTCGTCCTCCATAGGTCGTACGGCCACGACGCCTCTGAGAGGTGTTGCTGGTCGGCTCGGCACAGCGATGTGCGCGCCGTCGGAACGGGTGCTCAGCATCAAGGTGCCGGGAGGATGTACCTCGCCGTCGTTCGCTGGACTGCTCAGGCGGAACCTCGGGACGTGGGGCACGGGGAGGTCGTAGAGATCTTTGGGGGCGATTACATCGGTCACATCGGTGGTGGGGTCTGTGGGCAACGGGGGAAGCGAGCGTTCGGAACCTTTGCCCGTCTTCGGTTTGGCGACCTTCGCGAGCGGTCGTGTCTCCCACGGTGGAATCGTCGACGCCCAGTCGTCATGGAGTGCGTCGGCCAGTTCCACCGCCTTGCGCGCGGTCTCTTGGTAGAGGGCGCTCATCTCCTCGATGAGGCCGAAGGCCCGGTGGTACGCGGTGATGACGTCTGGCGGGGGTAGCGGAAACAGCATGCGGCGGAGGGTGTCGAGGCTGATGGTGGGCTCGACATGTGCCGTCACGTCCTCGTCGATGCGGGCCTTCGCCGTGGGTGTCTGTAGCCAGATACGCAGCCACCGCACGATGTGCGGCTCCGCGCGAATGATGCCGATCGACCTGGTCGCTGTACACCCCGCGTGCTCGGCGGTGACCAGCGCGGAAGCGCCCACCCGCCGGACGAGTACGACGGCCAGGTCGCCCTCCCTGAGGGTTGCCCTGCTGGGCGCGGAATTGCCCGGCCGACACTCCTTGATCCTGGGCGAGAGGATCCTGCCGTCCTGGACGAACGTCGAGCTGACAACTCCTGCGGTCTGTTCGGCAGCCGCGTCGTCGAGGAAACCGGAGGTGGTGTAGATGTCCCTGCGGAGCCGCTCGATTTCGATGGAGATCGTCTGCCAAGCCGCTCTGCCCGAGGCGACCTGGTCGGCATTGGCTTCCATCAGATCTCCTCCAAGACGTCCAGCAGTCGGAGTTCCAGGTCGCGCATCTGGTCCAACTGATCGGCCAGTTCGAGCTTGAGCTGCTCGACCCGGCTCCGTGTGTCTCGTTCGGGGCTAGGAGGCTCAACAGCGTACGAGGTCGGCATCAGGCTGTACTCACGGTCGGTGATCTCCTCGGTGGAGCAGCTTCGGGACCAGCCGGCCACGTCGTTGTACGGCGAGGCCGCAGCGCCGTTCTCGGAGAGGCCACGCCAGGCCGCCAAGGTGGTCACGATCAATGCCGTGTTCTTGTCGCCCAGCCTCCGTGATCTCGAATCCGGGACCGGTTCGAAGGCTCGCCGCGCGTTGACGAAAAGCACCTGCCGCCGACGGTCCAGGGCACCCCAGCCGGGACGCGCGCTCTTGTCCCTGTTGAGCACCCAGAGACAGGCCGTGGCTTTGCCGTGACCGAACACGCGAGGTGGCAGAGCGATCACGCACTCGACGAGATCGTCACGCAGGAGGCGTTCGCGGAGCCTTCGGGTGACGGGTTGTCTGCTGTTGGCCACGCTGTCGGCCATCAGGAAGACAGCACGTCCGGCCGGAGCCAGCGCGTGCGCGATGTGCTGAATCCACGCGGAGTTGGCGGACCCTCGGGACGGCGGTTCATCCGGCCACCGGGGATCGACAGGGAGCGGGGGACCCGACCGGCGGGCGCCCTGCTCCATCTTGTCCTCCGGCGCCCAGTCGCGTTGGTTGAAGGGAAGGTTGGCCAGGATAATGTCGTGGGACTCGGGCTCGGGCTCCGCGAGGCTGTCCCCGGGCGGGAAGACGTGAGCCGTGATCCCCCGCACCGCCAAGTTCATGCGGGCCACCTGCGAGGTGTGGGCGTGCTGTTCCTTTCCATACAAGGACATGGCCGGGTTCAGCTCGACGCGTTCGCGGACATAGCGGTGACTCTCGACGAGCAGTCCCCCTGAACCGCAAACCGGGTCCAGCACTCTGTGCCCGTCGCGGGGGACGGCCGCACCGACCATCAGACGCGCCATGTCACCCGGCGTGAAGTAGTGGCTGCCGTCTGCCTGGTCCGCCGAGAGATCACGGAGGCACTGGTCGAGCAGGGGCCCGATCCGCTGGGTGGAGCCGATGGCTTGGACGAGAGCGTGTAGTGGTCCTTCGGAACCAGAGGGCGGAACGGGCATCAGGCTCCTCGTGCCCACGTCGGCGCCCTGTCCGTCGACTGCGGGAAGCCAGCGGCTCAGACACTTGATCACGGCAGCGCGGATACCCGAACCGCGTCCTGCTGGCTGACCCAGCAACCACGACCATGTCGGTACGCCGGTGCCGGGAGCGGCGTGCGCGGTCCGGCTCAGGTACAGCAGCCCAATGACGAGGCGAGTCGCGTCGTGGGCGTTCATCAGCCGCGAGAGGTGCGTGCGGTGTCGGCGCACCTTCGCGAGCGCCTCGTCGAGCGAGGAGGCACCCTCGGCCTGCATGTGTCCTCCAAGGGCACTCATGTCGCTCACGAGCCCACCACACCCAGGGCGCCCATGACCACGATGAGGAGCGTCAGGGAGCCGGCGAAGGTCAATGCCCCGGTCTTGAAGGCCGCCGTGGGACGCCCTCCCTCGACGACGGTCACGACGCTGCCGGCCAGAGCGGCGACAAGCGCCGTGAGGACCGCGATGATCACGTACATCAGCCTCAGCTGCACGTGGTTCCTTCCTGAGGTCGGGGGATCTCCCAGTGGACGAGTGAGCCGATGATCCCTGGCTTCAGGAAGGACAGTAGAAGACGTAGGCCACGCGCTGATGGGTGCACGCCGTTTGGGATTTTCTTAAGCGCGCGCTTGGAGTTCAAGCACTTTCGTCGAGTGCACGTCGTTTGGGAGTCAAGACAGCGAGTCGGCGAGGCGGTGTGTCTCCGGGCCTTCGACTCACGATCCGAATGGGTAGGCGAAAAAGTCTTGACCCAGATCAGTCGGCGCTCTGCGCAGGTACTGCGTCCAGGACACCTCGACGATGCCGTCCATGACCACCAAGGCGGCCTGGTGCGAGCCGGATCTCACCTGCGCCGCCTACGCCGCGTCAGCTGCCTCCGTCGCATCCGCAATCTGAAGCAGCCGAGCCAACTCTTCCCGCCCGCGCCTGATCAAATCGAACGCCACCGCCGGGTCCGTGTCCGGCGACAGCGGGGTATCGGTGAAGACATCCGTAAGGGTGTACGGGCCGAGCAGCCACCGCTGCAGTGCGCGCCAGTCGGCACCCCGGTCAAGCGGTAGGCCGTCCGCCCACGGCAATGCCTCGTACCGGGTGCCGTCGATGCCGTTGGCGTGGAGTAGTCCGGAGCGGCGCACGAGACACGGGAAGCAAACGCCACAGTTGGCGATGGGAGGACCGCCGCTTCGGCGGGTTGGAGGCTTGCCGCAGCTCAGGGTGGACTCCAGGTCGGACGGGGTGAGGCCCGCATCACGTCCGGCCTTGCACACCTCACCCTTCGTCAGCTGTGCCAAGGGGTTGACCACCTGCACCGTGCTCTCCGTGTCGCTCACGGCAGTTACCAAGGCGTTCAGACTGCCCAGCGTCCGCGGGTGCACGGAACGCGTAGAGCAAGCAGCCGAACGCGCGGGTGTCAGAGGCGGATTGAGGGCGAGCTGGCCGTTCTCAGGGATGTGGACGGTACCCACCCCGTGCGCGGTGGCGGCGCGGATCGCGCCCGCCGCGTACAGCAGACCACGCGTGCGGGAGGAGGTCTCCAGCCGTGCCCCCGAGCCGTCGCCCGCCGGGGTCTGGCTCATCGGTAACAGCAGCACCGGCCGTGCTCCGGGCAGTCGTTCGACGGCCTTGTACACCTGCTGCTGGAGACGCAGCAGGCCGATCTCACGGAACATCACGAGCAGCAGCGGGCGGGAGTCGTCGGCGCGCGAACGGATGGCGGCCCAGCTGAGGGAATCCAGTCCGCCGGAGAACAACGCGACTTCCGAGGCACGCGGCTCGTCCGGAGATACGAGCGCCTCCTCGACGTAGTGACCGGTGAGAGGCCGGAAGTCCACATTCCATAGGTCCCCAGTGAGGACTTGGAGGAGCGCGGTGAGGTGGGTACGGACAGCTGCGCTTCCCCACCGCTCGTGTTCCGTGACGGGTACGGCGAGGCTGATGCGGCGGGTCCACCGGTCCCGTACTCCGGTCCGGCGTACGTACTTGTCGGCGATGAAGGCAGCCCTGGCGACGCGGAACAGATCCTCGGCCCAGTCGGGGACAGGACCGGGCAGATGGTGCCGGCCGGTGATGCGGCGTTCCCTTTCCTGGAAGGCTTCCACGCCTATCTCCGTCCAGCGGTCGCCACAAGGTCGGTCACCCCGGAGGCCGCGCCACCACAGGAAGTGGTCGGAATCGGTCACGCCGCAGCTCCCTCTTCTCCGGCGATCTCCTCACTGATCAAGCCAAGCACCTTTCCGACCGCCCGCGGTACCAGTAACTCGGCAATCTTGGGCAGTGCGGCCGACGGATCCTGCACAGCGCCCACCACCGACTGCGCGGTATCCACAGCCTGTGCAAGGTCCGTCGCTTCGGCGGACTCCTTGCAGGGGTTCGGCGCCAGGTCCACCACCTTCTCCGCGACCCAGTCGGCGATCCTGCTTTCCGGATCGGTCGCGATGAGCACCGGTACGGCCAGTTTGACGTGCTCGGCGACAACAGCCCTGAGGAACTCCCCCACCATGTCGGCGAAGAACACCTGGTAGAGATCGCACAGGATGTCCCAGGCAAAGCCGCCGCCCGCGCCACCCCCGTTCATGGCGTCGTCCATCTCGGGATGCATGTCCCGGACATCGCGGACCGCCGCGGCCATCCCCCTGCGCACCGCGGCGTCGGCGAGTGTGCCGCCATCCCCACCGACCTCCGAGACGAGACGTGCGACGAGCGCGACCTCCGACTCCGCGCCCTCGGCGGCCAGCGACCCCAGGGCCCCGGCGAGCCGTTCACCGGCCGCACAGGCCGTGTCGTACAACCCGAAAGCCGATCGATCGGCACGGAGCGTCTCGTGCAGGGCGCTCAGGTGGTCCGCCGCAATCTCCTCCAGCCGCTGATCCGCGTTTCGTGAGTCCTCCCGCCAGCGTGCCAGCCGCCTCCCGGCAGAGCTCCACCGATCGCCGTTCGGTCCCTTCCATCGCGTGGATGTCCCCACATCGCCCCCAACGATGGTGTCCCAACCTGCGCTTCCTCCATGGCATCAGACCGGACGATCCCCAGGTAGGGCGGGACTCGGCCAGGGCCCCGCGGACCAGCCAGGTGCTGAAACAACCAGGGGTATCACTTCCCGTGACGCCTACGCCCAGATGTGTGACCAGTCGTAGCGTTGAGTCACAGACGCCCCGCAAGTCCCGGTTCGGGGCAGGTCACGGGCTGGCAAGATTGGCCCTTGCGTCGTGTGTCCTGTTGCCCATGCGCTCTGCGGAGCACCGGGCCGACTCGGCGAGGCTCAGCGGAGGGGCAGTCTTGCCGACGGCCCGATAGGGACTCACTGACGGCGTCTCAAAAACAGCAACATCTGACCGCCTGCACCAGACGACATCAGTCGTCTGAAGGCCGATTGCGATCCAACTCCGGTCAAAAGTCATCATCCGGCACACGGGCCGCCGACACACGGGGCGGCCACGCCAGCATGGATTCCGCGGTCGTACACGAGAACCCGATGCAGCGGAGGGTAAAGCCCATGGCCAAGCTCACGGAGGAGCAGAAGCACCAACGAGCGGCCAAGCGTGCTCTGTGCTCAGCCCTCGATGCCGAAGCGGATGACCGGCGGCGCCGTGAGCAGGATGAGCGGTGGAAGCGAGAAGGTACGTGCCTCAGCTGGGTGGAGTACGTGGCCGGTGAGCCCTGTCGGGGCTGCGGAGAGCCCATGCAAGACGGGCAGGGGGACTGGTATCCCCTCATGAAGTTGTCCGAGTCGGAGAAGCGTGAGTACGAGGAAACCGACCGGAGGTTCCGCGAGCGGCATGCCGACTGCCGGGGTGCTCGGTGGAGCATCAGTGGTTCTCGGGTGACGCATTGCGGCTTCTGTTGCCCACCACCGCCGATGGGGCCGAAGCAGATGGAGAAGCTCGCCAGGTTGTTCGCTTCCTGACCCTCACGGGAGGAACGCAAGAAGGACCTCGATACTTGGGACCTCACCCTCCGTTGCGACCATGTGGTGCCCTACATTCAGCATCGCGAGCACAGCCACGTTTCCGCCCGCGTCGTCGACTGCCCGGAATGCGGAGAGCGTCGCGGGGTAATGAGCAGTGAGCGGGTAGGGCCCGCGTACCGCGATGACGGGACCATCCGTGAGCGGGCGGCAGCTGATCGAGAGCGGCTCGCCCGGGAACTGGCAACCGCCGAAGCGAAACTGACCCGTCAGCAGAAGAACGCGGAGGCGACCCAACGGCGCATCGCCGAACTCCAGGAAGAGCTCGGCAGTGAGCCCTGATGAGACGAAGCCAGTCAGCGACACCGGGTCGTGTCCCGGCCTCGCTTGCAAGGGGTTGCCGGCCGGGAGCCCCGCGTGCCTCCTTCCGCCCCTGTCCATACCGGCCTGAACGTACCCCATTCGCCTTGAAGCCACTCGGCACAGCGGCCGAAGGGCCCCCCTTCAGGGTGGGCCTGGCACGCTCCCTTGCCGCACAGCCCGCTGCCGCAGGAGTCACTACGGGAATCGCTACGGGCCGGCACACGTCCGTGGCAGTTTCGGCCACCCACCGGCGGCGCCCGTATGCGCCGCGTAACCTCACGGGCATGGGAGCATCAGCATCCGGTGCAGGTCAGGACGGTGACGAGGAGGCGCGGCGGCGGCTGGACGCGTATACGTACCTCAGCGCGCCCGAGCGGCTGGAGCACGTCGCGATCATGCGGGTCTTCTGCGGAACGCTGCTGGCGGATCTGGCCGTCCCGGACATCATGGCGAAGCTGCGCCAGAGCGGTGGTTCCGCCGCGGGGCTCGACGCCGACACTCTCACGGTCCGGCTGGAACAGCTGGTGGCCTGGGGAAACCTGCTGCGCAGCAGCCACACCGTGAAGGCGTCCAGCATCAGCGAGTACCAGCGTTCCCGCTCGCGCTACCAGCTGTCGAAACTGGGCGAACGCATCCAGCGGGACGCCGACGGGGTCCTGGCCGAGGCCGACGCCGCCCGCGAGGTGAGCAACGAACTGCTGGCCCTGGTCGAGCGCGGCCTGCGGGAGCTGGCCGGCCTCGTGACCGCGCCGGGCGGCATCGAGCCGCAGGACGGGCTGGAGCGGATCAGCACGTTGTTCGTGCAGTTCACCGAGTTCGCGGACTCCATACGTGACTTCTACGCCTACCTCGGCCAGGTGCTGTCCCGCTATGACCTGGACAGCGCCGAGTACCAGGGCTTCAAGGAGCTGCTCCTGGACTACGTCGAGGCGATCACCGAGGACGTGGCGTTCCGCGCGCCCCGGATCTCGGCGGCGCTGGGCACCCTGTGGCCGCACATCCCGGCTCTGCTGGACCGACTGGACGCCCACGCCCAGGGGCTCACCGGGCTGTCGGCGCAGGGCGAAGGCCGCCTGGAGGTCCGGGTGCAGCGCAGCCGGGGCCGCGAGCTCGCGGACTGGGAGGGACTGCGCGGCTGGTTCAGCGACACCGACGGTCAGGGCAGCCAGGTCGACCAGTTGCGGGACGCCACGCTGCGCGCGTTGCAGTCGCTGCTGGCCAACGCCAAGCGGATGCTGCGGTCGGCGACCGGGGAGATGTCCCGGCGCAAGGACCTGCTGCGGCTGGCCCGCTGGTTCGACGAAGCGGCACCGCAGGACGCGCACGACATCGCCGTCGCCGCCTTCGGACTGTACGGCGCCCGCCATCTGGGCATACCCCCGGCCACCGACGAGGTGGTACCCGCCTACACGAGCTGGTGGACCGGTCCGGTGGTCGAGGTGCCGGTGGCCCTGCGGGAGAGGGGCAGCCGCGCGCAGCGGGGCCGGGCCTCCGCGGTGGAGGACCACTCCGCGCAGAAGGAGCGGCTGCGGGAGGCCGCCCGTCAGCGGGCGGCGGCCAGGGCAGCGGCGGCGGACGAACTGCGCAGCGCATCGGGTCGGTTCGCCGATGTACGACTCACCTCGGCTGCGCTCGGGCTGCTCCTGGAGCTGCTGGCCACGGCACTCGGAAACGCATCGCTCAGGAGGCGCGCCGGCGCGGACGGGGAGGGGACAGCGGAGTTCGACCTGGACTCGGCGAGCAGCGAGGATGCGGAACTGGGTATCCGGCTCACCGTGCGCCGGACGGAGGGCACCCGGACGGTGCTGGACTCGGCAGACGGCGACCTGCTGCTGGACGACTTGGAGCTGAATATCGGTCGTATCTCGGCGGCGGCCGACGGTGAAGCGGAGGCAGAGGCGGAGGCGAGCGTGTCATGACCCTTCCCTCCACTCACGACGTAGCCCTGGCAGCCGAGCGTCGAACCGCCGCCCGGCTGCTGCTCGCCCATCCCCTGGTCGCGGCCGACGGCCCGCATGCCGAGCTCTTCCCTCTGATCCGCAGGCACGCCGGCTGGCTGGGCAAACGGTTCCAGCAGGTGCTCGGCTACCGCCTGCTGGTCGACAGCTCCTTCGCCCGGCTGTTCAAGGCGGGGCTGGGGGCCGGCTCGGGACACCGGCTGGAGCGCTCCACCGGCACACCCTTCACCCCGCACACGTACGCCTGCCTCGCACTGGCCCTGTCCGTGCTGGTGACCGCGCCCGAGCAAATGCTGCTGTCGCACCTGGTCGCCGACATCAGAGCCGCTGCCGCCGACGCTGGGATCGAGCTGGAGGAGACGGGCCGGGCGGCCGGGAAACGGAAGCTGGTCGCGGCTCTGCGCCAGCTCGTCGAGTGGGGCGTCCTCATCGAGACCGAGGGCCAGGTGGCCGCGATCGCGCAGGAGGCGGGCGGGGAGGCCCTGATCACGGTGGACCGGGAGCTGGCGCGCGTGGTCGTCGCCGGCCCGCTCGCACAGGCCCGGGACGGCGCCGACCTGGTCCGACGGGCAGCGGACCCGGGGTTCAGCGGGCCGCGCACCTATGTGCGCCGCATGCTTGTCGAGACACCCGTCGTCCACCTCGACGAGCTGACCGACGCCGAGCGCGACTGGCTGCGCACCCGGCAGCGCCGGGAAGGCCAGGCTTTCTCCGAACTCCTGGGCCTGGAGATGGAGATCCGCGCCGAAGGCGTAGCGCTGGTGGACCCCGAGGAGGAGCTGACGGATCTGCACCTACCGGGCACCGGGACCGTCGCACAGGCCGCGCTACTGCTGGTGGAACGGCTCGTGGAGCGGCTTCGGCCCCAGGAACCGGGGCATCCGGCGACCGGCGGAACGCTCGTCATCGGGGTGGCCGTCCCGGACGGCCTGGTGGACGAGGTGCTCGCCGGGCTCATCGCCGAGTACGGGCAGCGCAGCAACTGGCAGCGCGGCTACCTGGAGGACCTCCCCGCCCTGCGGGAGGCCGTGCTGGACATGCTGGTCCGCATGCGGCTGATGGCCCGCGCCGGGCGGCTGCGCGCCGAGGGCGAAGGGCTGCCGGAGGGGTACGTCGAAGATGTGTCGGAAGGACGCACGGTGACCGATGTCCATGGCGCACGGCCCGGCGGCGACGGCTGGGTGCTGCTGGCCGCGGCGGCGCGTTACGCCACCCTCGTGACCGTGCGCCCGGCTGCGACAGCGCGCCAGGGAACCGACGTGCAAGAGGAGTTGCCGCTATGACCACCGACGCGCGTGGCCTCGTTCCGCTGCCGCGTTCCGGCCCCGCGACAACCGGCGGCCCCGCGACAACCGCCGCCCCCGCGACGACCACCGGCACCCGTTTCCGGCTGCACCGGGCGGGCATCCAGAACGTCTGGCAGTACGACACTCAGGAGTTCTCCTTCGGCGACGGACGGCTGCTCCTGCGCGGCAAGAACGGCGCGGGCAAGTCCAAGGCCCTGGAGATGCTGCTCCCGTATGTTCTGGACGGCGACTCCCGGGCACTGGACGCGACCGGCACCGGCCGCACCACTCTCGCCTGGCTGATGCTGGACGGGTTCGAGCAGACCAACCGTCTCGGGTACCTGTGGGTGGAGTTCCAGGGCACGACCGACGACGGCAGCCACCGTTTTCTGACGCTCGGTGTCGCCATCCGTGCCTCGAAGTCGACGCAGAGGGCGCTGCCGACGTTCTTCGTCACCTCCCTGCGGGTCGGTGAGGACCTGCACCTGGTCGAGGGCGGAAAGCCGCTGCCGGTCGACCGGCTCAAGGAGATCGTCGGCTCCGACAACGCGACCGAGCGGGCGGTCATGCACCGCTCCCGGGTAGCCCGGGATCTGTTCGGCATCACCGACGCGACGCGCTACCGCAACCTCACCCAGCTCCTCCACCGGCTGCGGCGCCCCACGGTCGGGGACCGCATCGAGCACGGGGGCCTGGCCTCCCTGCTCAGCGAGACCCTGCCGGGGCTCGACGAGGACGTGGTCGAGCAGGTGGCGCGCAACCTCCACGACCTCGACGCCGTACGAGACGAACTCGGCCGCCTGGAACGCACCGACACAGCACTGCGCACGTTCCTCACCAGTTACCGCGGCTACCTGGCCGGCGTCCTGCGCGCCTCCGCGCAGCGAGTGCGCCACGAGCTGGGCGTCCTCACACAGCGGCGCCGGGCGGCCGGAGACGCCGCACAGCGGACGAGCGACCTGCGGACGCAGGAGCACGAGTCGGAGGGCCGGTTGGAGACCCTGCGCGACGAGGAACAGGCCGCCCGGACCGACCTGGCCGCCCTGCACGCCAGTCACGCCTACCGCAGCCTGCGCGAACTGTCGGAGCGCCGCGGCACGGTGGAGGCGCTGCACACCGCCGCCGTGGCCGCGTTCACCACCCTGCGCAACGCCCACGACGCGGAGGAGAGCACGGCGGAGCGGCTGGCCGAAGGGGTCGACCACCTCGGGAGTCGACTTGCCGAACTCGGCACAGAACACCGGGAGTTGCTGACGCACGCGGAGAAGGCTGGGCTTCCCACCGGCCATCTCGGCGAGACGGTGGCCCTGTCACGCACGGTCCTCGCCCCGGCCGCCGAGACGGAGCTGACGACTCCGGACGGGGAGACGCGCACCGTACGGCACCGGTCGGCGGCCCGGGCGGACACGGCCACCACACAGGAAGGACTGCGATCCTGGCAGAACCAGCTGGAGGATGCCGAGACGGTCGCGAAAAACCGGGCCCGGATGGTCCAGGAAGTGACCCGCCTCATCTCACGGGCCGACGCGGCCCGCGCCGGAGCGGCTCAGGCCGATGCCGAGCGGGAACGGCTGGAGGGCGAGGCGGAAGACGCCGCCGGCCGTCTCGACGTCAGCCGCCAGAAGGTCGCCGAGGAGAGCGGCACCTATGCCCGCCGCGTCGCTGAGTGGGCGGCGCACACGCGGGCCGCGTTGGGGCCCGACTGCCCGCCGCTGGACGCCGTCCATTCCACGGTCGGCCACGAGACCTCCGCCGACGCGCCGTTCGCGGACCGCACGCTGCCACCCGACATCGACAGCCAGGCGTGGCTAACCACTCAGGCCGCACTCGAACCGTACGGCGAGGAACTCACCGGACGCCGGGACGCACTGGCGCTCAGCGTCGGCCGACTCGATGAGGAACTCGACCGCCTGACGGAGCAGAAGCGGGACTGGGAGCAACGTACCGACCCTGAGCCGTCGGCCCCGCGCCATCGCGTCGCCGAGAGGACGCCGGGCAGCGGAGCCCCCTTCTACCGCCTCGTGGACTTCGTGGACGACCTGGCACCGGCCGACCGGGCCGGTCTCGAAGGGGCGCTGGAAGCGAGCGGAATCCTGGACGCGTGGGTAAGCGCGGACGGCGTCCTTCTCGACCCCCGCACCCGGGACACCCTCCTCCAGCCCGGTCTTGTGCTGTCCGACGGACCGACTCTCGCCTCGGCCCTGCGCCCAGCCCCTGAACCGGGGTGCGGGGTGACGTCCGCGCGCGTGGAGCGTCTGCTTGCCTCGATCGCGCTCACACCGGCCGCGCGGAACTCCGCGCACAACGCGGTGTACCAGGACGGAAGTTGGCGTCTGGGTGTGCTCAGCGGCCGTCACGACAAGGGCGACACCGAGTACGTGGGGGCCGCCGTACGCGCCGAGACCCGGCGGCGCGTCCTCGCCGAGTTGGAGGAGCGGATCACTCAGACGGAACAGCGGCTGGCAGGCGTCCGCGAGGAACTCGCCGTAACCGATGCCATGCGTCGGGCTCTCACACTCGCGGAACGGGACTTCCCCCGGGCGCGAAATCTCGCGAACGCGTGGAGCAGGACCGAATCAGCCGAGAGGACCCTGCGTGACCTGACCGCCAAGGCGACCCGGGCGGCACGGCAGGCCGAGGACGCCCGTGCTCTCGCGGTATCGGCGCGCGCCGACGCGGACGCCACCGCGACCGCTCACGACCTGCCCGGCGACCCCGATGCCTTGGACCGCGTACGCACCGCGCTGGCCGCCCTGCTCAGCGGTGTCGGGCATCTTCGCAGGGCGGTCGGTGGCACGGGCGAGCGGCTCGGCGCGAATCAGACGGATGCCGAACGGTACGAACGTGCCCGAGAGGATCGCCTGGCCGCGGAGGAGGGCTACCGGGTCCACCTCACCGGACTGCGCACCGCTGAGCAGGACCTGCGGACCCGCGAGGAGGCCATCGGGTCGTCCGAGGAGGAAATCCTCACCCGCGAGCAGGAAACCAAGCAGCGCATCGCGAACGCCGTCCGCGCCCTGCCTGGGGCGCAACGAGCGCGCGATGACCTCCACGACCGGCGCGTGCGCGCGGAAGAGGACGAGAAGCGGCTGCGCGGGACCCTGGCGGACCAGGAGACGGCGGTCATCGACACCGGCAGCGCTCTTCGCGGTGGACTCGGCCGACCGGAGGTGGTGCTCGGCGCCGGCCTTGACCGGTCCTCGCTGCCCGAGTACGTGTCGGACGATCCCAGCGGGGACGTCCGCAGCCGTCTGCGCGCGCTGCGGGCCCTCGCCGAGGCCGTGGAGCAGGCACTCGGACGCCCGAAGGGCAAGGTGTCGGACAGCACCCTGCTCAACCGGCACACCGATCTGCGCGACCAGCTGGCCGGCGGGTTCGACGCACAGCTGGAGGAACGCGACGGGATCAAGGTCTGCCGACTGGTCGACGACCACGGGTCCCATGACGTCGCGGCCGTCGGCGAGCGGATCGCGGTCCAGGCCGCGGAGGCCCGGGGACGGCTCACCGAACGCGAGCGTGAGGTGTTCCAGCGGTTCCTGACCGGCGAACTCGGCGACCACCTCTCGGCACAGGTCATCACCGCGGCGAACCTGGTCGCGGCTCTCAACGACACCCTGCGGACCGTGCGCACCTCCCACGGCCTCGGTGTCGAGCTGCTGTGGAAGCTGGATGAGGACGTGGACGCGGACGTCCGGGCAGCCGTGGACCTGCTGCGCAGTCCGTCGAGCCTCCGGACGCGTGAGGAGACCGAGCAGCTCCGCGAAGTACTGCAACGCCGGATCGAGGACGCCCGACGCGCCGACCCGTCAGCCGGTTACGCCGCCCATCTGCGGACCGCCCTGGACTACCGCGACTGGTTCCGTTTCCACACCTTCGTGGTTGAGGACGCGGCCCCTGGCCGCCGTAGGAAGCTGACCGGCCGGACCGGGCTCAGCCAGGGCGAACAGCGGGTCCTCTCCTACCTCGTGCTCTTCGCCGCGGCCGCCGCCCACTTCACGAGCCTCGCCGAGTCGGCACCGCACGCGCCACGCCTGATCCTCCTGGACGACGCCTTCGCCAAGGTCGACGAGCCGACCCATGGCCGGCTGGGCCGTATCCTCGTCGACCTCGATCTCGACTTCGTCCTCACCAGCGAACGGCTCATGGGCAACTGGCCCGAGGTGCCATCCCTGCACATCTACGAGTGCCTCCGCGACCCCCATGTGCGCGGGGTGGCCACCCTGCACTACACCTGGAACGGTCGGCACCGGCGTCTGGTGTCCGTATGAGCGGGCTGCCCCCCGCGACGCGCGACTGGCTGACGGGACCGGGACTCACCCGGCTTTGGGAAGGCATACGCAAACGCCTGGAGAGCAACGGTGTACAGGCCACCGGTTCGCTCCGGCTGGCCGCGCTGAACACCCAGGAACGCAACGACCTGTCCCTCCTCCTGGGCAAACCCCTCACCGGTGCCGCCGTGACCGTACGGCTCGACGTGCTCGACGCACGGCTGCGCGCCTCGGCCGCCGGACTCGGCCTCAGGGACACCCTGGAGGAACTCGGCCCGCCCCTCACCGACCGCCGTGCCATCCGCGCGGACACGACGGCACGGCGGGAGCAGGTGTGGTCGTCCCTCGCGTCGTCCCTGGACGCCTCCCCGCTCGCCGGCCAGGAATGGCCCAGGCGGTGGTACGACCTGTTGCACCGGGCCGGGGTTCCGAGGGGAGTGACGCCCGAAGCGGCGATCTGGACACTCCAGCAGGCGGTCCAAATCCTCACCGTTCTCCTCGGTCCTGAACGTAGCGGCAACGCCCTCGGCCGAGGAGAACTCGCCGCCATGACGACCGGCTCCGCGCACGGCCTGGACGACGGCACTTGGCTCGCACGCCTCGTCCAACGCGGTGTCGCCCTCGCCCATGGCACCGAGTTCCCCGACGACGCGGCCGGCCGACGCGCTCTGTGGCGGCTGGTGTCCGTAACGCCGGACGAGGTCTCCAGCACAGTGCTGACCTACGGGCTGCGCCCCGCCGGCGAGGGCTGGCGGGAGTGTGCCCTGCGGGAGCGGGCCAAACATCACGCCGAAACGCACCTGACACCGCGCGACCTGCACTCCCTGCGGCTGCATCTCCCCGCCGCAACGCTCATCCACATCTGTGAGAATCCGCGCGTGGTGGAAGCCGCGGCAGACGCGGCCTGCGTCCGGCCCCTCGTATGCACGTCCGGCAGCGCCGCCACGGTGGTCATCACGCTTCTCGACGCCCTCGCCGCCACAGGCTGTCGCTTCGCCTACCACGGCGACTTCGACTGGCCAGGGATCGTTCTGGCCAACCGGGTCACCCGCCGCTACGACGCCATGCCGTGGCGCATGGGCACCGCGGATTACGAGCACCTGGCCGCTCGCAGCCAGACTGAGGGCATCCCCCAACTGGCGCTCGACGGCCAGCCGGTCAGCGCGGACTGGGACCCGGATCTCGCCCCTGCCATGACGGCCCTCGGCGTCGCACTCCACGAGGAGGCCACTCTCGACCTTCTGGTGGACGACCTGTCACGTCAGACGTAGGGGCGTCGGCACCATGCTGGGCACTGGGAGCCGTCTGGGAGCCAGGTCGTCGACCACGACCACGCGGATCCGGTCGTTCACGTTGTCGGTCACAGTGTCGGTCATGGTCGGTCCTGGCTGTGGGTGGGAAGGGTGGCGAGGACGCGGGTGCCTTCCCCGGGGGAGCTGGTGACGGTGAGCTCGCCGTCGAGTTCGGCGAGCCGTCGCCGCATGCCGTCTAGGCCGAAGCCGCGGGCGTCCTCGACGACGAACCCGTGGCCGTCGTCGGTGATCTCCAGCTCTACTACGCCCGGCGATGCGCTGAGGAGCACGCCGACGGTGGAGGCGCCGGAGTGCTTGCGTATGTTGGCGAGGGACTCCTGCATGCAGCGCAGCAGGGCGACGCGGGTGTGCTGGTCCAGGTCGATGTCGGGCAGTTCGGCGGTGGCGGTGAGGCCGGTGTCCTGGGTGAAGCGGTCCAGGGTTCTGCGCAGGGTGGCAGCGAGCGAGCCGGCCGTGACTGCGCCCTTGGGGACTCCGGAGCCGACGAGGACCCGGGCCTCGGCGAGGTTCTCGCGGGCGGTCTGTTCGATGGAGATGAGTTGCTGGGCGCAGCGTTCGGGGTCGCCGTCGGCGGCGGCGCGAGCGGCCTCCGCGAGCACCACGATGGAGGCGAAGCCCTGGGCGAGGGTGTCGTGGATCTCCCGGGCGAGGCGCTCGCGCTCCTCGGCCGCCCCCTGCCGCTGATAGGCCGCTGCCAACTCCTCCTGGGCACTGGTGAGTTCGGCGGTCAGCTGTTCCTGCCGCTCGTTGCTCTGGTCGATGAACCGGTGCATCCACAGGCCCAGGCCCGCCCCGGCGACGTAGGCGACCACGGTAACCACCAGGTTGCCGGTGCGGAATTGAGAGCTCCAGTCCTGGCCGATCGCGCCGCCGAACACGGCGAGCGCGGCGGCCGCCCCGCTGAGCGTGACCGCGTCGCGCGGGGCGCGGGTGTAGAGCCAGAACTGCGGCAGCGACATCACGTAGAGGGCGGCGGCGCCGTCCAGGGAGTAGGACGTCGCGCCCAGGACGAGGGCGAGGACGGCGAGGTAGGCACGGCGGCCCAGGACGGGGTTGTCCGGGCGGGTCAGGACAACGATGTGGCACAGCGCGACCAGGACGAGCAGGCCGAGCGTTCCGTACTTCCGGGCCGACGACTCGTCGAGCACGGCGACGGCCGTCGGCAGCAGGCCGAGCAGGATCCAGCACGCCATGTTCCAACGGCGGATCCGATCCAGGGTGGGCCGGTCGCCCGGCTGCTGCCGCTGAGTCAATTGATTCACCTCGTACATAGGGCAGTTGAGTAGCGACCGACGGTCCGTTCGGGACAGCCAACCGAGCGAGCGGAGTTATGGCTCACGTGACTGTCCTCGAAGCCGACGGTGCGCTCATCAGTGGGGCGAATGATCCTCGATGCGGCACCAGTTCGCACTAGTCCTTGATACCCGCCATGTCCCCAGGGCGGCCCCGCAGCACGGCCCCCGCCGCCAGCAGCGTCGTCGTCAGCGTCAGTGCCGCCGCCGCGGCCAGGACCACGACGAGGATCCACGGGGAGCCGCCGGGTAGCGCCGTGCCGAGGACGCTCATGCTGAGCGGTACCAGCGTCGCCCCCGCGACCAAGAGGCCGAGGACGATGCCCGCCAGGGCCACCAGGGACGCCTCGACCGCCATCATCCGCAGTACCTGGCGGCGCGTGGCGCCGATGAGCCGCTGGAGCATGAACTCCTTGCGCCGCTCCGTCGTCGCGAGGACCTGTGTGTTGATCAGGGAGAGCGTCGCGTAGCCGACGACGACGCCGAGAACCAGGTACGCCATCCACGCCTGGGTGTCGTCCGCCTCCGCCTGCGCCGCCTTGAGCGCGTCTGTGCCCGACACCCGCAGGCCGGGCTGGAGCGCGGCCAACTTGGCCAGGGACGCCATGAGCCGGGCGCGGTCGGTGCCGGCCGATGCTGTCACCAGGATCTGGGGCACGAGCGCGCCGTCCGTGTGTCCGACCAGCACCGACGCCGGAACGAGCGCGATCTCGTAACCACGCCGTCCCTCGACCGTGGCCACCAGTTTCAGCTTGACCTGTGTGCCGTCGCCGAGCCGCATCGGGACCAGGTCGCCGAGCTTGCGGTCCTTCGCGTACGTGGCGGGCAGCGCCACCGAGTCGCCGCTGAGGGCGGTGAGACTGCCGCTCGCCGCGTGGTAGGCCGTCGTACGGTCCAGGCCCTGTGGGGTGACGCCCCGCATCGACAGCTCGGTGGGTTGCGGGCCCGCGTCCTCTCCCTCGCCCGGGCGCATCGGCTCGTCCGGCTCGATGTACCCGGTCGTGGGGATCTGCGCGGACGCCGCCGCCACCCCCGGCTGTCTGCGGACCGTGTCGACGAGGTCGAGCGGCAGTCCGCCGGAGGCCGACGTCACGACCGCGTCCGCGCGCAGGTTCTCGTCGAACGCCCGCTCGGCGCCTTCGGACTGTGTGGTCTGCATGTAGATCAGGCCGACCGCGAGACCGCTCGCCAGCATCACCGGCATCACGGCCGAGGCGAGGCGTGCCGTACGTGCCCGCGCGTTGTGCGCGGCGAGCTCACCGGCGAGCCCGGACACCATGCCGACGGGACGGCGCAGTACGGCCACCATGGCGCGTACGACGACAGGACCGAGCAGACCGAACGCCGCCGCCCACACCATTGCCGCCGGCGTGGCGACACCGGCCGCGTCCGGCCCGGCCGAGCGCGCGGTGCCCCAGGCGAGGGCCGCGCCCCCGGCCATGCACAGCAGCCCGACGATCAGCCGGAACGCACTGAACCAGCGGCGCTGCAGCGTGGCCTCGGCCAGCGCCTCGGTCGGGCGGGTGCGCGCCGCGGCCTGTGCCGCGATGTACGCCGAACCGATCGCGGTGAGCAGGGCCGTGCCCACACCGACGATCACCGGCACGGAGCCGGCCCGGTACGCGATCGGCCCCGGTACCACGCCCGCGTCCGCGAACGCGTCCAGGAGCCAGTGCCCGAACCAGGGCCCGGGGATGGTGGCGAGCCCGGTGGCGACGACCGCGAGGAACAGGGTCTCGCCGAGGATGAGGCGGCGCAGCTGCCCAGGGGTCGAACCGATCGTGCGCAGCAGGGCCAGCTCGCGCTGCCGCTGCTGGATGGAGAGGCCCAGCGTGCCGGCCACCACGAACACGGTGACCATCGCCGACAGACCGCCGAAGGCGGCGGCGAGCGGGATCAGGTCGCTGCCGTCGGCCACCACGTCCGGGTCCTCGGCGCGGCCGCGGTTGTCCCCGGTCAGTACCGTGATCGGGGAGCCGTCGAGGACCGTGCGGACGGCCGAGGCGACCTCCTGGGTGTTCGCGCCGGAGGCCGGGAAGACACCTATGTTGTCGGTCGTGCCGACGCGGTCCGCGACCCTGGCGGCCTCGGCGTCCGCGAGGAAGACGTCGCCTCCGCCGTCCGGCCCGGTGGCAAGGCCTGAGACCTGATAGCCCTTCTGTGCGCCGTGGACGAGGAGCTGGATCCGCTCGCCGGTGGTCAGCCCCGTACGGTCCGCGAACGCCTTGCCCAGGACGATCTGGCCGTCCTCGGTGGGTGCCGTGCCGTCGGTGAGCCGGTAGGGGGAGAGCTTGGCGGAGGACCAACCGTGGCCGGTGACCTTCCCGCCCTTGACGAGGGCCGCGGGGAAGGACATGTCCTGAACCGCCGCCGCAACGCCCGGTACCTTGACGATCTTTTCCGTCAACTCGGCGTCGATACGCAGTCGTTCCGGGAAGACGAGGTCTTTCTGTGTGTACGTGTAGCGCTGGTCGCCGGTGACGACGATCGGTGCGGCGGCCAGCCGGTGCGGTGGCGCCGCGTTGTGGATCCCGGTCTCCAGGAGCCCGCCGGAGCCGATGACGATGACGGCACCGAGGAACAGGGCCATGAACGAGACGATGAAGCCGCTCATGTGGTGGCGCAGGGTGTGCGCCGCGATCCGGATCATCGGCGCGCCTCGTGTCCGGTCCGCTGGATGTTGAAGGGGTCGCCCCAGGTGCCCAGCTTCTGCAACTGCTCCGTCACCTGCTCGACGGTCGGCCGGTCGACTACGCCGGTGAGCCGGCCGTCGGCCAGGAACACGACGCGGTCGGCGTACGAGGCAGCCACCGGGTCGTGCGTGACCATCACCACGGTCTGTCCCACCACGTCCACCGACTGCCGTACCAGCGTGAGCACTTCGGCGGCGGTGCGCGTATCCAGGGCGCCGGTCGGTTCGTCGCCGAAGATCACCGCGGGCTGGGTGACGAGCGCCCGCGCGATGGCGACGCGCTGCTGCTGACCCCCGGAGAGCTCACCGGGACGGCTGCGCCGCTTGCCGGACAGGCCGACCTGTTCGAGGACTTCGTCGACGACGGCCTTCTTGGGGCGTTTGCCCGCCAGCCGCAGCGGCAGTGTCACGTTGTCCACCACGCTCAGTGCCGGAAGGAGGTTGAACGCCTGGAAGACGAAGCCGATGCGCTCGCGGCGGAACTTGGTCAGCGCCTTCTCCCGCAGCGAGGCCAGGTCGACCCCGTCCAGGTGCACCGCACCCGATGTCGGACGGTCGAGGCCCGCGGCACAGTGCAGGAAGGTGGACTTGCCCGAACCCGAGGGGCCCATGACGGCGGTGAAAGTACCCCTCTGCAGACTGATGCTGACGTTGTCGAGTGCGGTCACTCGGTTTTTCGGTCCGCCGTAGAGCCGGCTGACGGCGTCGAGCCGGACGACCGGCCGAGCATGCGGGTCCTGTGTCCCGTCCATGGGCTGTCCTTTGGCCTGGGAAAGGGGGTGGCTTGGGGGTGCGGGGCGTATCACCGGGGGGGGAGAGATGGGCGCGCCCCGCTGCCATTCATGCTCTTCGTACGGGGTGTGGTGCCGACAGCGGCAAACAGTTGAACCTGAGGTCCACCGAACGGTGGACCCCCGTACGGCTCAGTGGAAGCTGAGGGTGTGGTGGACGGTCACATTGCCTTCGCCGGGCACTCGAAGGCGCGGCTTTCGGGGGTCGGTTGTGAGTTCACAGACCGTGCTGGTCGAGGAGTCGCATCAGGTTGCGTTTGCGCTTCTGGCCGGCGCGCAGGGCGGTGAGGTACGTGGTGAACTCGTCCTGGGCACCCAGACGGCGGTGGCAGTCGCGGATGCTCAGCAGCAGGCTGGTCAGCTGCTCGTAGATCGAGTTGCCCGTCTGCTTCGTGAGGGGTTCGGCCAGGCGCCGGTAGACGCTGAGCGCGTCGGCGGGGCGGGTGGCACGGGCCTGGTCGGCGAGGGTGAGCCACTGTTGGTCGTGGGCGCCGGTCTCGGTGGCGGCTTGCCAGGCCGCGTCGGTGTCCTTGTCGTCGAGCAGGGCGTCGATCAGGGCCGGGCCGCCGTACCGAGAGTGCTGTTGCCGCTCCGCGTCGGCACGCAGCAGAGCCAGCGCTCCCTCACGCTCGGCCGGCCAGCAGTCCGCGGCTCGGGCCGCGGCTCGCAGTTGCTGGTACGCGAGCAGGGTGCGGCGGGCGCCGAAGTGGTCGCGGCGCAGGGTCACGGCATCGGGGAGCCGGTCCGCCTGCGCGTAGCGGTCGCAGAGGTAGTCGACGAGGGCAGTGTCGACGGCGGCGGGGTCGCGGGCGTCCTGGATGCCGCGTTCCGCCCAGCGCAGGGCCTCGTCGGGGCGCCGGGCGGTGTCCAGCTCGTGGGCGATGACCAGGTGCGTGTGTCCGTTCGGTGCCAGGTCGGCCGCATGCACGGCGATCGCCGCGTCCACATCACCTCCTGCCTTGGCCAGACGCTCCATCAGGTACTTCTCCGCCCAGCCGCGGCGGTTCCCCCGCCATGCCTCGACCGCCAGCTTCCGCAGGACGGCCATCCCCTCTTCGCCGAGGACGTCCTCGTAGTCGAGCGGATCGATGTCCGTGAGCCCGTCGTCCACGTCGCCGAGCGCATGGCCGACCAGCCAGCGCGCGAGTTCCTCGGGGTCGGGGCGTGCCGCACGGCACGCGTCGAGGTGGGCGTCGGCGAGGTCCGCACCGACCTGCCCGAGCCATCCGTCCGAGTCGTCGACGCTCTCCACCGCGTCGGCGAGCAGCTTCATCGCCTCCCGCGCCAGGGTGATCGCGTCGTCGGCCCGGCCCGAGCCGGTGAGTGCGCCGATCGCGGACACCGCCTGCCCGGCCTGGTCGGCGTAGGCGCGGGCATCGGCGTACTCGACGTATCCGTACTGGGCGAAGGGGGTGATGTCGAGGAGATCGCGGATGCGGGCCTGGACCGCGGCGAGGTCCCCGCGGGCGCTGGCGGCACGCAGTTCCAGGCGGCGCCGCAACTGACGGTCCTCGGTGATCTGTTCGCGTACGAGGGCGAGCAACTCGCCCTTGGACAGGCCGGACAGCCACCCGGCAAGGTCCTTCGCTCGGTCCCGGGCCGCCTTCCGCTGCCGCGGCAGGCTCTCTCGCCGGGCGAGCACGGTCAGGCCGAGGGCGACCAGATGCTTGCAGAAGTTGCCCTCCATGCCGTACGGGCAGTCACACTCACCGGACAGCCCGCCAGGCCCGTCCAGCGCCAGCTCCACCTCGTACCGCTCCGTGCCGTGGACACTCGCGGTGACCCAGCCGTCACCGACCTCGACCCCGGACACCGCGTCCAAATACCCCCGCCCCCGCTCGAAAGAGCGCGGACCGGCCAACGCCCGCAGAGCCGACTCGCTGAACCCTTCCATGGCCTCCTCCGCTCCCGTGCCGCCTGCTGACCCCGGCATCCGCCCTCTGGGGCGCTTGCCCGCCGCTCCCCCGGCTACTGCCACGCGCGGACCAAGTCCTCCGGACCCCAGTGCGCCGCGAGCGGCAGGTCGTCCTCGATGCCGCAGCGGGAGACGGCGACAAGCGGGGTGTCCGGTTCGGCGCCGGGCACCGCGAGCATGTCCCGGGCCAGGGCGTCGTATTCGCGGCGGCCGAATGGATGGGACTCCAGCCACTTGATCGAGCCGATGA
This sequence comes from Streptomyces sp. NPDC000941, assembly GCF_053599555.1. Taxonomy (NCBI): domain Bacteria; kingdom Bacillati; phylum Actinomycetota; class Actinomycetes; order Kitasatosporales; family Streptomycetaceae; genus Streptomyces; species Streptomyces sp. NPDC000941. The sequence goes on along the minus strand of NZ_JBSFMM010000008.1, from coordinate 45,303 downwards.
AGTGCACCGCGCCCGCCACTGGTTCGCGGTCGGCGCCGATCAGGTCGATCTCGGGGTTGTTCTGCCGGTTCCACCAGCCGCCGACCGCTTCTGTGTGGGGCCATTGGTCATCGGGGAGCAGGCGCAGCAGCGACTCGCGGATGACCGGCTCGACCGCACGTCCTCGCCAGGTGGTCCACGACCGCTCGATGCGCTCCAGGGCGAGATCCCCGCGGCCGCGTTCGATGAGCGGGATTCCCCGCTGCAGGAAGGCCAGCCAGAACCTGAGATACGGGTCGGCGATCCGGTAGCGCTTGTTCTTGGTGTCGGCCTTGGTGGAGAGCGGCAGGTCGGTGGCCAGGATGCGCTTGGTCTGCAGGGTATGGAGGAGCGGGGAGAGGGTCCCGGAGGGCAGTGCGCCGGCTCCGCCGGCCTGCGCGGCGATGGTGGAGAAGGTCCGCTCGCCGCTGCCGACCGCCTCCAGCACCGCCCGCGAATGCGAGCCTGAAGGGAACTCCCCCAGCAGCGACAGTTCACCCGCCACCAGCAGGGGCGACAGAGGGTTGGCCACGGCCTCGCGCAGGAAGTCCGTACGGCCCATCCCCGACCGCCACGACTGGACGATCTCGGGGAAGCCCCCCGTGATCAAGAGCGCGTCCACCGCGTCCGCCGCGCCCAGGGAGGTCATGGCCTGCACATCGGCCAGGTGCAGCGGACGTACGGTCATCTTCGCAGCCCGGCCGAAGAACGGACGGCCGTACGACTGCAGCGCCTCCATCACCGACATGTCGCTGCCCACCAGGATCAGCAGCACCGGCTTGGCGGACAGGTGACGGTCCCAGACCGTCTGAAGCGCCCCTTCGAATTCCTGGTCCTGCTCCACCAGCCACGGCACTTCGTCGATCACCGCGACGCTCGGGGCATCGTCCGGCACCGCGACGGCCAGGGAACGCAGCGACTGGTTCCAGTCCGCGGCGTGCAGCCCAGCCACCAGTTCCGCCCCGGGCAGCGCGGACTGCGCGAGCGCCGCGGAAAAGTCCGCCCGCTCGGCGACGGCGTTACGGCCCCGAGTCGCCTGGAAGACCACGTACGGAACGCCGGACCGATCGCAGAACTCCTGGACCAGACGAGACTTCCCCACCCGACGCCGCCCCGTCATGATCACAGCCTGGCCCCGAGTGGCTCCCGCGCCCCCCGTCACAAGACCCAGTTGCCTGGCCAGCAGGTCGAGGTCAGCAACCCTGCCCTTGAACTCCATCCCTGCTCCACCCGTCGGCATCAAACATAGTTTCGATCTTACGTAGATCGAAACTTACTTAGATGCTAGCTCCCCTCCATGGGCAAGGCAGGCGATTCCAGAAAGGTCGACACGTCGGCTCAGGCCCGCTCAGCGGCAACGAGTGGGAACCGCCCGGCCAGCCCTTGGCGTGTTCCTGACTGACCGCATCAATAGTTTGCTAACGTGATGATAAAGAGTCGAAACAGCCGAATCCGGGGGGTAAGGATGACATTCGACAGTGAATGGGCGGAGCTCGTATCCGCCGCGAAGGACCAACAGTCGACTGGAATGCGACTGAATCAGGCCAAGGCAGGTCCGGGCGGCTCCGGGGCGAATCACGATCTTGTCGTCCACCAAGACGATCTCGGCGCGGTCGGGCATGAAGCTTTCGGGTTGCATGGGGAACTGCGCAAGAAGGCCGACATCGCCGGCGCGGGCATCGACAAGAGCGGGGCGGGCTCCACCGCCCAGGCGGCCAGAGAGTTCTCGGCGCGTCAGCTCACCATGGGGGATGAGCTGTTCACGACACTCGAGGTCTGGGGCACGCAGGTCAAGACGGTCCTGCAGATGTGCGCACACGTCTCGAACCACCTCGATTATTCGAAGAAGGCTCACGCGAAAGACGACGCGGAGATCGCGGCTTCACTGCGCCACCGGAATGGTTCAGCGGTGTCGGTCTCCGAGATATCCAAGTACGTGAAATAACGGGGCGCATATCATGGGAAAGTTCTTCTCGTACTCGGATCTCATCTCGTTGGATCTGGGAAAGTTGAGCACCGCGGTCAGCGACTGGAAGACCATGGTCGGCGATCTGGACAAGCTCAGGACCAGCGTCTACAGCGGTTTGGTGCAGAAATCCGACGCAGCGCGGTGGCAAGGCGTCAATGCGGGGGTCACCAAGGACTTCGTGCGCAGTACGGCCAAGGAGTTCCTCGATCTGCACGCCGAGGCGCAGAGCATCTACAACGTCCTCCAGGACGCGCACACCGAGCTGACGGGCGTCCAGAAGCGGGCCAAGACGCTGACAGAGGAGGCCCGTCGGGGGGACCCGTCGAGAGAGCCGCCAGATCCCGGTCTGGTCGCGTCGGACGGGGGCAATGGCACGGTGAAGGTGCAGATGGCGAACATGTGCACAACGAAGGACACCCCGCAGCGCACCCTGGACTTGATGAAGTGGTACGCCGACACACTCACCGGTCTCGTGTCGCACGCCTCGGAGATCGACGCGGCCGTCACGCGGGCGCTGCGGAAGAGCCACGGTGGCGACCCCTACAACGCGGGCCACGCCACATACACATCACTCGACGAGGAGCAAGTGCCCCGTGCCACGCAGTTGGCCTCGCTCGGCAAGGACGCGAACGACAAACAGCGGGCCGAGTTGCGGAGGCTGTGGCAGTCACTGAGCCCCGACGCGCGGGCCGAGCTGTGGAAGGGGCACAAGGACGATCTGCTGGCAGCGGGACTGCTGAGTCCTACGGTCAAGCGGGCGGCGCCGGACCCGGGGTCGGGGCCGCACGGTGCCGAGTCCCCCGGCGCGGCGGAGCGGCGGACCAGGGAGAAGATGAACCTGCTGGCCGAGGGCGCCGACTGGCGGGGGATGAATGACGCCTCGCGCCATATGGCGCACTACCTGGACAACAGCGGCGACCCCATGAAGCTTCCGGTGGACAAGATGATGTGGGACGACGGGGGATTCAGGGGCCACATCGATCAGAGCATCAGGCAGAACCAGAGCGAATGGCGTAAGCAGGCGCTGGAGGAGTTCAAAAGAAACGGTGGCCAGCCGGTCGCCATCCCCGTGGAGAGCAAGAACCGCGACTACAGCTTTGACCAGGGCACGGACCCGAACTGGTTTTACGCGGTGGGCTCGACCAGATCGAATGTCAGCGGGGTGGTCACGGTCGTGCCGGACGCCAACGGCCAGCCCAAGGTCGGCCTCGACTACCAGGTCAACGCCTGGGACCGCTACAACTGGGACGAGGGCAAGGGGGTCAGCATCGGACCGATCGACGTCCCCGACGGACAGCCGGCCCGCCTGCACAAGACAGGTCTCGCCCAGGAGTTCGACATGTCGGGCAGCAGCTCGGTCAAGCACTACGATCTGGGCGGATCGACCCCGAACGATGAGCCGCTCCCGGGCCCCGATGAGCCGGGGCGCGAGGGCGGACGTACGGACCCCGGACGGGAGCAGCAGGACGCCAATGGCCGTTGAGCACCACCCATCAGAACCCATCGGGAGCCAGCAGTGCGCCGCCGACTTCTCGTTGCTGGAGTAGTAGTTCTCGCGGTCGTCGTCTCGGCCATCGTCGCCTTCGCCTTCGTCACGGAGGACACACTGTCCGACCAGGCGGAGCAGGACAGGAAGTGCTGCTGGAAGCGTGGCGCCACGCCACGCTGGATGAGCGAGACGATGGGCCTCCGGATCCCGGCGGCGGCCGCGGACGGGCGCGCCGGGTACAAGACGAGTTCGCGCTACGACATCGGGATCCTGGCCTTCACGCTGCCCAGCCGGGAGGCGGACGCGTACCTCTCCCGGCTGGTCCCGGAGGACGAGGAGATGGTCGCCAACCTCCATCCGGAGCAGAAGGGGTACGAACCGATGGCACCCTTCGCGCATCTGGGGCTCCCGGAGCCGGAGACCCTGGTCAAAGGCATGCGGCGGATCGGTTTCTGCCCGGACGGGCTCACCTCCCCCGAGGGGAAGCGTCTTCGCTACTGCGTGGACCTCTTCGCCCATGAGTTCACACCGGGCAGCACGCGCGTCTACGTCCGGTCGACGATCGAACCTGGTGTAACGCCGCCGCCCCCGACCGGTCCCGGTGCATGAGCTGGTTCATGGGCCCATTTCCCTTACGTTATTCGGCCCCATCCGGCCCCATCCGGCCCCATCCGGCCCCGGACAACTGGTGCACGACGAAGTTCATGTGCTGCGTGTGACCGACCCAGGATCCGCCAAGAGGGGCCGGTCCGGCGGATCGTCGAGCAAGACGCGTATGCCGAGGCCGCGTCCGCTGAGGAACGCGAGGTCGGCGACGTAGCGGCGATGCGCGGGGTCCCGGTCCGGGCCGGTGACCAGCCGCAGCCGACTCCTGGTCGCCCCTGTCACCCCATCCGTGGAACGACCGTCCACAGCGGCGCGATCCTCTGACGTATGACCGCTGCACCGCCCCTGATTGAAGGGTGAAGGGGGACGGTCGGTGCGGAAAGAACGCGATTCCGGCCACTGATCACGTCTTGTCCTGCTGATCAGGGGCGCCCGCCCCGGACGATCACGGTGCCGCCGGGGTGTACCAGGCCGACCGGTCACACCGGCGAACCATATGTTTCGCTTCTGTGTCGTCGGGCACCCTCATCGCGCCTGTACCGCAACGGCTCCGCCGGCAACTTCCCGGCGGTCGTCCCCGACGGCCAGCTGTGCAGCGGCGGGCACACCGAAAGCAACCGCTACAACTCGCTGGACACCGTGGGCGCATGGCAGACGACGAACATCGGCAACAAGTTCACGGTGAAGCTGTACGACCAGGCCAGCCACGGCGCGGACTACTTCCTGGTCTATGTCAGCCGCCAGGGCTACGACCCCACCACGCAGCCGCTGAAGTGGAGCGACCTGCAGCAGGTGGCCAAGACCGGCAAGTACGGCCCCAGCCAGAACTACTCGATCGACGTCAGCACCTCGGGCTACACCGGGCGCCACGTCGTCTACACCATCTGGCAGGCCTCGCACATGGACCAGACGTATTTCCTGTGCAGTGACGTGAACTTCAGCTGAGCCACCCAGCACCAGCAGCAGCACGAAGGGCGGCCCGCCGAGAGTCTGGCGGGCCGCTTTGGCTTGCGGCGGCATCCCCGCGTCCCCACGTCCCCGCGTCCCCGCGTCCCCGCGTCCCCGCGTCCCCGGATGAACGTTTCCCGGCGTTGCTCCGTCATCAGGGAAACGAGGAGGAACCGCGGATGGCCGGATGGCGCAGAGCAAGATCGGTCAGCCCGGACGAGTCGTCGCCGCTGACCGAGCCGGAGTACGTCAAGCGGGTGCGCGCGATGCTCGTCCTGGGTGGTGTGCCCTGGGACCAGCTCGACGACGGGGTTCAGCAAGTGAGGCTGAAACTGCTGGAGGAGCAGGCCAAGCCGGGGCAGCCGGCGATCCGCGAACCGATGGCGTGGCTCACGGCGGTCGCATCCCGGGTCGCGGTCGACTGGCACCGGGCCAGGACCAGGGACGCGGGCCTGCGCGAGCGGCTGGCCGCACGCTGGTCGCGGCGTCCTCCGGCGGAGCATCCCGAAGAGCATCGCGTCCTCGCGCTGGCGGTGTCCCGTGGGCTGGAAGGGCTGTCAGCCGTGCAGCGGCAGGTGCTGACGCTGCGCTATTACGCGGATCTACCCGTGCGCGATATCGCGGTGCTGCTGGACGTGCCGGAGGGCACGGTCAAAAGCCGACTTCACAGCGCCGTTGCCGCGCTGCGGAAACAACTCCACGACATGGAGGTGATCTGAGATGGCCGACACCGCTGATGTGACGGAGCCGACGGAATCGGAAGAGAACGATCTGCGGCTGGCGCTGCGAATGATCGGCGAGGAGGCCGGCCGGGCCGACGTACCGCCACGGTCCGCTCCTCGCACCATGTGGTGGCGGCGCCGGGGCACCGTCAGGGGTGTCCTCGTGGCCGCGGCGGCGTTGAGCGTCGGGGCGCTGTTCTTCTCGCTGGTGGACGGCCGCTCGGTCCGGTCGTCCGCCGGGGACGACGGGCGGGGGCTGACGGACGTCCAGTGGGTCGCCTGCGCCCGGATCGCCGCCGAGGGCGAGGTGGTCTCGGTACGCGACGCCTCGCGGCCCCACCAGGTCGTCGTGACCCTGGCCGTGCAGGACTGGATCAAACCCGAGCGGGGAGCGAAGGAGATCGAAATCAACACCGTCGACCCCGAGTGGCTGGAGGAAGAAGCCTTCAAGGCGGGCCAACATCTGCTGATTGTGGACACGGACCGTCCCACCGGCGAGGCCGACTACTACCAGGGCCGCCACGCCGAACAGCAGCGAGACCTGTTCAAGCGCTACCTCTCCAAGGCGGCGAAGACGGAGTGCCCGGCCTTCTGGCGGGAGCAGGACGATGGCGGCGCTGTGCCGCCGGACAGCTGACCGGCTGTCGACGCGAGCTGTCGACGCGAGCCGAGGGGCCGTACGGCGACGCCGGACGGACCGTCAGCGCCCTCTTCCCGCACGCTCGCACACGCCTGGACGGCCCGCTGCGAGCGTGCGGACGACGACGTTAGCGGGACGTTAGTGGAGCGTTAGTCGGGCGGCAGTGGCACGGCAGCGGGCGGGATCAATGTGGTTGTCGTACCGATCAGACCTCTCCGACGCCCCCTCAGGAGATCCGCCATGCGACCCCTCACCTTCGCCGAGTGCCGCGCCCACGCCGTGCAGATCACCGCCGTCGCCCTGACCACGGTGGCCGCGCTGACCGTGGTCGTCTGCGGGAGTGTGGACGGTACGGGGTTGCGTACGGAGGGGAACGCGGATCACAGCCGTGGGACGCAGACGGTCACCGTCGACCCCGTACGGGCCTCGCTTGTCGCTGACACCACCCAACCCATGGGGCGGTAGGGACTCACCCTCGCGGGCACGGGACGCCCGGGGCGGAGCGGTTCGGGGAGCAGGGCACCAGCGCGAGGGACAGGAATGACGTGCGGCCGACGTAGAAGCCGACGGACACATCGCCCCCGTGCGTCAGCGTGTCCGCCGCCGTGGCGACCAGGCGGGACAGCCGGGCCGTGTCCGCCTGCTGCTGGGAGTGGAAGCCCGGGGCATGTTCGGTGAGCTGTCCGCCCAGCCAGGCGGCGGCGTCCTTGGGCTCCTCGAAGGTCTCGCGGATGAGGCAGGGGGCCTTGAGCAGCCAGTGTGCGGTCTCCGTCGGGGGCAGCTCCGAGCGTCTGAAGGCGTCGACCTGCCGGCGGTGGTGCTCCTGGTCCTCCGGGGTGACCGGGGGCCTGGGGCGGTCCGGCAGGCGGCGGAGTACGTCCTGGTCGAACAGTTCCTTCTCGCCCAGCCAGGAATACGCGTGGATGTGCACACGACAGCTGTTCCCGCCGCCGCGCCATCCGTTTCTCTCAGTCGGCCTCCTTCACCGAGATGTCGGCAACGGTGTCGTAGAACGACAGGTGGTCCTTGATCTCGGCCACGGAGTCGAGCGGGTCCGGGTAGGCCCACACCACATCGGGCCGCGGGCCGCCGCCGCCCTCCGTGCCGAGATACGTCCAGTACGCCGCCTTGCCCTTGAACGGGCAGGTGGTGTGCGTATCGGTCGGCTCGAAGAGGGACAGGTTCACGTCCTGCGGGGGCAGGTAGTAGCGGACGGGCAGGCCGGTTTCGGAGAGGAGCAGCGGGCGGCGCGACTCCGCGACGACCCGGCCGTCGATCGTGACCGTGACGTGCTGGGTGCCGCGGCTCACCTCCACGCGGTGGCCTGTGCCTTTGCCGGTGCCGGTGCCGGGGTGCTGGGTCGTCATGGGGGATCCTCCTGCGGTGGGCGTTCCGAGCGGTTCCTCATATACGTCAACGCAGACCCCGGGCCGGCGATTCCGTCTTCTTCCTTCAGCCCGTCACGTCGATGAAGATCGGGTTCGTGTAGCACCAGGTGTCCGCCCACGGGTCGCCGTCGCCCGGCTTGTGCGGGATCGGGCCGTGCGGGTCCACGGTCGCGCCCAGCAGGCCCGTGCCGTGGCGGTTGCCGTCGCTGCCGCGGAGCCGGAGGTAGCCGGACTCCTCGGCCCTGGCCAGGGGGATCCGCAGGGTGTACGTACCGGTGCGGCCGGATACGTCCGCCGTATGTACGACGCGGGTGTCCGGGGCGCGCCATGCGTCGCGGTCGCGCGCCGGGCCGCGGACCGCGCCGCGGATCACGTCGAGGTGGGCCAGGCGCGGCAGGACGCCGTGGAAGTTGGGGCGGGAGGCGGTGGTGACGGTGACCGTCAGGGTCAGCCGCTCGCCGCGGCGGACCCGGAGCCGGCCGCCCAGGGTGACCCCACGGCCCCTGCCGCCCCTGCCGCCCTGGCCGTCGCGGTCGTCGCGGTCGTCGCTCTCGCGGTGCAGCCGTACGTCCAGGGCGTCGATCAGCTGCCCGTGGTCCACCCACACCCGCCCGGCCCGCAGCCCGGCCATCACCTGCCGGTAGCCGTACGCCGTCACGCCCACATGCGTACGGCTGAACTGCCCCGGCCAGAAGTCGCTGCCCGGCTGCTCCTTGTCGGTGTTGACCGGGTCGGGCAGCCTGCCCGTGTTGTCGAAGTTCTGGCCGGGCTGCCAGTCGCCGTTGCGCCAGGTGTCGTGGACGGTCCGGTGGTTGTCGGAGTTCGTGGTGATCGAGAACAGCCGGCCCTCGGACAGCATCGCGTCCCACAGCCCGCCCACCGTCGCGGTCATCCAGTCGAAACCGCCGTACGTGACGTATGCCTCGGCCGGGTAGCCGGGCCAGGACTGGGCGGACGGCTTGTTCTCGTACTCCCCTCGGACGGCGGTGGCACTGCCCCAGCCGGGCAGCGCCGCGCCCTGGGCGCCCGGGGCGCCCTCCGCGCCGATCATGACCTCGGGCGCGGCGTCCCGCCAGGCCCGCAGCTCGTGCGGGGAGTCGATGCCCAGCCGCAGCGGGTGGTTGGCGAGGACCAGCACATCGTCGACGTAACCGCTCTTGCGCTGCTCGGCGAGCCACTTGATGCCCGCGACCGCCAGCGCCTCGTTCTCGGCGGTGCTGTCGGTGCGGCCCAGCAGCTTGCCGTCGTAGCGGAGCTCGAAGGTGCGCAGCAGGTCGGCCTCGTGGGGGCCGGGCGGCGAGAAGACGGTGCCGTGCTCGGCGCCCGGGATGTACCACTCCAGGCCCTGGAAGATCAGCGTCCGCGGGTTCTCGGCGCGGGCCTTCAGGACGTCGTCGTGTTCGGCGAGCGCCCCGCCCGCGTTGGCGTGGCCGAAGTTGCTGTGCTCGGTGAAGACCATCCAGTCGAGGCCGAACTGCGCGGCGCGCTGGGCCTGCTGGGACGCGGTGTACTTCGCGTCGTGGCTGTAGACCGAGTGCACATGGTGGTCGCCTACCAGGTAGACGAGGTCCGGGTCGCCATCGCTGTTGGCGGCGGTTGCCGCGGGCGCCTCGGCGGCCGACGCCGACGCCGCCGTGGGCGCCAGCGCCATACCGCCCGCGAAGCCCGCGCCGTACAGGCCCGCGCGGCGCAGCAGCCCGCGCCGGGAGACGCCCTGCGCGTCCAGCGAGCGGGCCGGTACCTCGGGGTCGGCCCAGCGGGGGAGGGCCGGAAGCGGGTCGGTCGGGCGTGGCATTGGCGCATCTCCTCGTTCGGGCCGGCCGGGCCGGTCTGTTCCGTTCCGTTTCCGGACCGGTGCCGGGTGACCGTACGAGGGGGTGGCCACGGGCGCCCCAGCGGCGGGCGTACGGGGGGTGAACAACCCCCGGGGCCCCGGCCACGGGGCCTCAGGCCCTCGCGTGCGTGCTACGCGTCCTGCGCGTTCTGCGCGTTCTGCGCGTTCTCCGGGCGTGGCCACGTACGTCCCTCGTCCGCCTCCACCTCGCGGTTGAACCGCGTCAGCGCGTCCTCGAACCGCCGCACCTCCTCGGACGTCCAGCCCGCCAGCACCCGCTCCAGCTTCGCGCGGCGGCGCTCCCGGTCGGCGGCCAGGCGCTCGGCGCCGAGGGTGGTGGCGCGCAGTTTGCGGGCGAGGCCGCCCTTCGGGTCCGGGATGCGTTCGAGCAGGCCCGCGCGGAGCAGCGCGCCTGTCTGCCGGTTGACGGTCGAGACGTCGAGGCCCAACGCGTCGGCGAGTTGGCCGATGGACAACGCGCCCTCTGTGTCCAGGAAGGAGAGGAGGAAGTACGCGGAGCGGTCGAGGCGGGCCTCCCCAGCGCCCGAGCACTGGTCGGGCTGGTCGGGCTGGTTGCCGGGTTGGTTGCCCGGCTGGCCGCCCTGGCCCTTACGGTCCCTCGGCGTCAGCAGATTGCACCTGGCGACCAGCATCAGCTCGCGTTCCAGCTTCTCCAGCACGCTTCCTCCTCGTCGCCCAGCCGCTCGTCCCGGGAAATGTGCACGATACACACCGTGTGTAGGATGCACATCTCATCATTCCTTATGCCTTTCATATCGAAGGTCATCCGGTCATTCACCAGCACACCCACCCGGAGGCGGCAGCCGTATGTCCCCGTCAGCTCCAGCAGCCCGCGTCGAGCCCTTGAGCTCGGCGCCGCCCGGCCAGAAGCAGCTCCCGCGCGAGGTGGGCGCCGGCTTCGTGGCCGTGCTCGCGTTCTGCGGTATCGCCGTCTCGGTGATGCAGACGCTGGTCGTTCCGCTGGTGACCGAGCTGCCGCAGCTGCTGCACACCTCCAGCTCCAACGCCTCCTGGGTGATCACCGCCACCCTCCTCGCGGGCGCCGTGTCCACCCCGGTCATGGGGCGGCTCGGCGATATGTTCGGCAAGCGCCGGATGCTGGTGGTGGCCCTCGGGCTGCTGGTCGTCGGCTCGCTGGTGTGTGCCGTCACCTCCGACCTGGTGGTCATGGTGATCGGCCGGGCCATTCAGGGCGGTGCGATGGGCGCGATACCGCTCGGCATCAGCATCATGCGCGACGAGCTGCCGCCCAAGAAGCTGGGCTCCGCGATGGCCCTGATGAGCTCGTCGCTGGGCATCGGCGGCGCGCTCGGCCTCCCGGCCGCCGCGTTCGTCGCCCAGCACACCAACTGGCATGTGCTGTTCTACGGCGCCGCCGGGCTCGGTGTGCTCGCGCTCGCCCTCGTGCTCATCGTCGTCCCCGAGTCGGCCGTACGGACCCCCAGCCGCTTCGACGCCATCGGCGCGATCGGGCTCTCGGCCGGTCTGGTCTGTCTGCTGCTGCCCATCACCAAGGGCGGCGACTGGGGCTGGTCCAGCGGCACCACCCTCGGGCTGTTCGGCGCGTCCGCGCTGATCCTGCTGGTCTGGGGGTTCGTGGAGCTGCGGACCGCCGAGCCGCTGGTGGACCTGCGGACCACCGCGCGCCGTCAGGTGCTGCTGACGAACCTCGCCTCGATCATGGTCGGGTTCTCCTTCTACGCGATGTCGCTGATCCTCCCCCAGCTGCTGGAGCTGCCGAAGGCCACCGGCTACGGCCTCGGCCAGTCGATGGTCATGGCGGGTCTGTACGTCGCGCCGATGGGCGTGGCGATGATGCTGGTCTCGCCGCTGTCCGCGCGGATCAACGCCACGCGCGGGCCGAAGGTGTCGCTGCTCCTGGGTCTGATCGTGATCGGCGCCACGTACGGCAGCGGCATCGTGATGATGGACCACGTCTGGCAGGTCGTCGTGCTCTCGACCGGGCTCGGCATCGGCGTCGGGATCGCGTACTCGGCGATGCCGACCCTGATCATCAGCTCCGTACCGGCCTCGGAGACGGGCGCGGCGAACGGGCTGAACACCCTGATGCGGTCCATCGGCATGTCCACCTCCAGCGCGGTGGTCGGCGTGATCCTCGCGCACCAGACCACGGACTTCGGGCGGCTCGCGCTGCCCAACACGGACGGGTTCAAGATCTCGTTCGCCGTCGCATGCGGGGCCGCCGCCCTGGGTCTGCTGATCACCCTGTTCCTGCCCAACCGGCGCCGTACGCCCGTGACGGGCCAGCCGCAGACGGCCCAGGCGCAGGCGCAGACGGCCCAGCCCGTGGCGGCGGCCGAGGCCGATGAGCCCGCCCCCGCCGCTGAGCCCCTTGCCAGTGGCGGCGGTGTCCGGGGCCGGGTGCTCGGGTCCGGCGACGTCCCGCTGCCGGGTGCCGCCGTCACCCTCATCGACAACACCGGCCGCCAGCTCGGCCGTACGGTCAGCGGTCCGGACGGCCGGTACTCCCTGGCCGCGCCCGACGCCGGCAGCTTCGTCCTGATCGGCTCGGCCCCTGGCCACCAGCCGCAGGCGGCCACGCTGCTGCTGTCCGACGCCCCCGTCACCTGTGATGTGCGGCTTGCCGGAGGCGGCGGGCCCACCGGGACCGTACGGACCTTCGGCGGCGAACCACTGGCCGGGGCGACGGCCATCGCGATCAGCCCCGACGGTGCGGTCGCCGCCACGGCCACCGCCGACGAGAAGGGCGACTTCGCGCTGCCCGAGCTCACCCCCGGCTCGTACACGCTGACCATCAGCGCCGAGGGCCACCGTCCGCACGCCGCACAGCTGGAGATCACCGGCACCGGGCAGCCCCCGCGGATCGACGCCGAGCTGCGGCCCGCCGCCAAGGTCCGCGGCACCGTGCGCGCCCAGGGCGGGCGGCCGGTGGAGGACGCGCGGGTGGCGCTGCTGGACTCGGCGGGCGATGTGGTCGGGCAGTGTGTGACCGGCGTGGACGGGGCGTTCCACTTCGAGGGGCTGACCGACGAGCACTACACGGTGGTCGCCAGCGGTTACGCACCGGTGACCATGCCGGTCACGCTCGGTGGCGCCAAGGGTTCCGGGGGCTCCGAGGGCCCCGGGGGCTCCGAGGCGCGGAACGTCGACTTCCTGCTGAGCCACGGCTGAGCAGGAGCTGAGAGAGCTGGTCCTGCTCCGGTACCGAACGCGGTACTGGGGCAGGGCGAGGGCGCCGGCAGCGAGCGCGCGCCCCTGGAATGCTCCTATTCCTCCATGGCGCCCTCCTCGTCCGGAAGGCTCTCCTCCTCCGGGAGGCTCTCCCATGCCTCCCCCCTCCTGAACAGCTCGTACCCGTCCTCCTCCGCGATCGTCTCCGCCTCGGCGCGGCTGTGGAGGGGGACCTCATAGGTGTGGCTGTCGACCGTCGCGTGGACGCCTTCGCCGTCGGTGATCGTTTCGATCGCGTGCGTCTCGTAGATGACGCGCCCCGGCTCGGCCGTGCTCCAGACCACGTGCATGCTCACTGCCATCGGACACTCCCGAAGGACGAGCCCCCTGGTATCAGGGTCTCACCTGCCGACCTGGTCTTCACCGATCTTCCGGCGCACCACCCGGACCATTGGGGCAGCACCTAGACCCTTGGCCGACGCAAGCTCGGAAACAGGGGTCTGTGCAAGGGTGTTGACGAAAGGATGTCGACGACGGGCCGGGACCGCACCTTCCCCAGGAACCGGCAGGGGTAGAGGAAGGAAGCACGACGATGACGAGCATCGCTGCGGATGCCGAAACGTGGATCAGGCGGTACGAGAAGTCCCCGGACAGCGCGTTACGGCTGGTGTGCCTGCCGTACGCCGGCGGGTCGGCCAGCTACTTCTTCCCGGTGGCGAAGGCGCTGGCGCCCTCGATCGAGGTGCTCGCCATCCAGTACCCCGGGCGCCAGGACCGGCACCGTGAGCCCTGCATCGACGACATCGGCAAGCTCGCCGACGCCGTCGTCGGGGCGCTGGAGGGGCTGGACGACAAGCCGCTCGCGCTGTTCGGCCACAGCATGGGCGCCACGCTGTCGTACGAGGTGGCGCTGCGGCTGGAGGAGCGGAAGGTGATGCCCGTCCGGCTGTTCGTCTCCGGGCGGCGGGCGCCGTCCCGGGTCCGGGAGGAGTCCGTGCATCAGCGGGACGACGCGGGGGTGCTGGAAGAGCTGCGCATGCTGAACGGCACGAACGGCGAGGTGCTGGAGAACGAGGAGCTGCTGCGGATGGCGCTCCCGGCGATCCGCGGCGACTACCGGGCCATCGAGTCGTACCGCTGCGAGCCGGGGCGGCGGATCAGCTGCCCGATCACCGCGCTGACGGGGGATGCCGACCCGAGGGCGTCGGTCGACGAAGTGCGCGACTGGGAGAAGCACACCACCGCGGAGACGGATCTCACGGTGCTCAGCGGCGGGCACTTCTTCCTCAATGACCATGTGCCTCAGGTCCTCAAGATCATCTCGGAGCGGCTGCTGCCGGTCACCCGCTCCTGACGCGGGGCGAGGAGCCTCGGGCCCGGGGCACCATCGTGCCCCGGGCCTCCCTTTCAGCGCCGATTTGCGACCGCGACATTCACCAGGGCCAGTACCGCGAGCGCGCCCCCGAACCACATCACACTCGACACCGCGATCCCGTCCGCCGCCCGCCCGCCGAGCAGCGCGCCCAGGGATATCGCCACATTGAACACCCCGACGAACAGCGCCGAGGCCGCCTCCCGCGCCTCCGGCTCCGGCACCGCCTGGAGCACCCACGTCTGCGAGGTGACCGACACCCCTCCGTACGCCAGTCCCCACAGCATCAGCAGCACCGTGGCCCCCGGCGTCGTCCCGCCGGCCACCGGCATCAGCAACACCGCGGCCGCGAGCAGGGCGAAGATGACCATGAGGGTGCGGCGCGGATCGCGGTGGGCGGTGGCGCCGGCCAGGAAGTTCCCGGCGATGCCCGCCACGCCGTACGCGAGCAGCAGCGTGCTGACCAGCCCCGCCCCGACCGCCGAGCCCTCCTCCAGCACCGGACGTACGTAGGTGTACGCGCCGAAGTGGCCGGTCACCAGCAGCAGGGTGGTGATCAGGCCGGTGCGCAGCCGGGCGTTGCGGAACAGGCCGGGCACCTCGCCCAGCCGGATCGCGCGGTCGGCGGGCAGCGGCGGCAGCGTGACGGCCAGCGCGGCCGCGACGGCCAGCGACAGCGCCCCCACCACCGCGAACGCGGCGCGCCAGTGCACCACATCGCCGATGAGCGTCCCGACCGGCACGCCCACGACCGACGCCACGGCGATGCCGCTGAAGACGACCGACGTGGCGTGGCCGACGGACTTCTCCGGCACCAGTCTGGCCGCCAGACCCGCCGCGATGGACCACACGCCGCCGATGCTCACCCCCACCAGAATCCGGGCGAACAGCAGCACGGCGAAGCCGGGCGCGAGCGCCGACAGCAGGTTGGCGGCGGCCAGCAGCCCCATCAGGCCGATGAGCAGCAGCCGCCGGTCGAGCCTGCCGACGGTGGCGGCCAGCAGGGGCGCCGCCACGGCGGCGACGAGGCCGGGCACGGTCATGGCCAGGCCGGCCGTACCGGCCGAGACCCCGAGCGCGGAGCCGACCGAGGTGAGCAGGCCGACCGGCAGCATCTCGGTGGTCACGACCGCGAAGGTGCCGACCGCCACGGCGGCGACGGCGAGCCAGTTCCCGAGCGGCGAGCGCACGGATCCGGCCGCGGACCCGGATTTGCCTGCCGGGGTGGTGAGTTCCGTGGTATTGGACATGTCTCAAGCGAACAGCCGGGATCGGCCGGGATCAACGACGTTTTCCCCAGCGTTCGATGAGGGGTGTCAGCGGGGCGGGGTCAGCCCACCTCACGCCGCATGCAGACCCGCGGCCACCGGTCGAGACCGTGCGCCGCCTCGCTCCGCCGGATCTCCCGGAGTCCGGGGGTCAGTTCGTCCTCCCCCAGGGCCCGGAACCCGCACCGCGCCGCGTAGTACGGGGCGTTCCACGCCACATCGACGAACGTGGTCAGCGTCAGCGCCGACGCCCCCTCGTCCACCGCCCGCCCCGCCGCATGCTCGATCAGCGCCCGGCCCACACCGCGCCGCGCGCTGTCGGGGTGCACGGAGACCTGCTCAATATGCATGTTCCCGTCCACCGGGTCGGTGATCAGATATGCCACGGCCCGGTTCTCGCCGTTCGCCGCGACCCAGGCCCGCCCGGCGCGCTGGTACGTCCCCAACTCGTCCAGGCTCAGCGGCTCGTCGTCGGCGATCTCGTCCATGCCGATGTCCCGGAAGCACAGGCCCGCGGCCCGCTCGATGTCCTGCAGGACGGGAAGCTCTTCGATGGTGCTCAGTCTTATCCGCACGCGCCCATCATCCACGCGCCCACCAGCTACGTGCCCATCAGCTACGCGCCGGGCGCACCGGCTGCCGCAGGATCGTGTGCATCTTCGCCGGATCGGTCTCGCGGACGTCGGAGAGATAGATCTCGTGGTGCATCCCTGCCCGCTCCAGGCCCTGCTCGGCCATGTACGCGTCCAGCAGGGCCAGGGAGACGGGCTCGTCGGCGTAGTGGCCATGGTGGGTCAGCTGTACGCACCGCCCCTCGGTGAAGGTGACCAACTGCACCCGGTCCACCGCGAGGCCCGACGGCCGGGCGTAATCGCGCGCCCGGTCGGCCGCGGGCGGATCCAGGTCGTCCGGCAGCCGCAGGAACAGGTGCCAGCGCCACTGGTCGCGCGGCACCTCCAGATACGGACGCGGGTCCTCCACCCACCAGCGGCCCTCCAGCGGCGCCGCGTGGGGCGAGGGCAGCGCGGCGGCGACGGCGTACAGGGCCGAGACGCAGATGCCGTACTCGTCCCCGCCCGGTTCGCCCTGCCCGGTCACCCCCAGGCCGTGGACCGGCCCGAACGTCACGAGCTCGGGCTTGTCGGCGGCGGTGTACCAGGCGTCCAGGTCGTTCACAGGGTCTCCTCCAGGGGGATCAGCAGCTGGGTGACCAGCTGGTCGGGGGCCGTGACGGCGGGGTCGTCGAGGTAGAGCTCCCTGATGGGCCCGGTGACGGTGTGGCCGCGTTCGACGCACCAGGCCACCAGCGCGTGGGCGGTCAGCGAGATCTGGTCGTACGGGCCCGTGTGGGTCGCGCAGCCGAACGTGCCGCCGGGGAGCAGGTCCGCCGTGGTGCCCGGCGGGGCCGGGCGGCCTTCGGGGAGCGCGGCCGTGATGGTGATGGGGATGTGCTCGCCCAGGTCGACGGGGAAGAGCCCGACCAGCCGAAGCCCCTCCGCCCCCTCCTTCGGTTTCCCGTGCTCCCCTGGTTCCCTGTGCTCCCCCGCCGCCAGCAGCGCCAGCAGCCTGCCCACACACGCCCCCGTGACCCGCCCGATGTCCTCGGGCGAATCGGCCACATCGCGGACGACGGCCACCCGCTGCGGCTCCTCCCGCCGCAGGGTCACCTCGGCGGTGGGCAGACCGTCGGCCAGGATGCGCTCCAGGGCGGCGAGGGACCGGCGGCGCCGGGCGAGCTCGTCGTCCAGCCGGTCGCGTACATCGCCCAGGGCGCGGGCGGGGTCCTGGGTGGAGAGCACGTCCTTGATGGCGGCCAGCGGCACGTCCAGCGAGCGCAACAGGCCGATGGACATGGCGTCCCGGGCCTGATCAGCACGGTAGTAGCGGTATCCGGTGTCAGGGTCCACCCTGGCGGGTGGCAGCAGGCCGAGTTCGGCGTAGTGGCGCAGCTGTTTGACGCTGAGCCGTACGACACGGGCGAACTGGCCGATGGACAGGGGTGCGTCGTCGTTCACGCGCCCCAGCATGGCCTCTCCCACGGAGGGAGACTCCAGCGACCTGCCCCTTCAGCGGGTCAGCGGGTCAGGCCCAGCGCCTTGAGCACACCGTCGCTGAGGGCCACGCGGTTGTGCGGCCCGGCCTTGGCACGGCCGGCCTCGATCCCGTACGAGCCCTGGGTGGTGTTCACCGGGACGTACCGCCCGTGGCCCATGTACGCCAGCAGCAGGACGTACTCGTGCCGGACGGTGAGTTCGGGTCCCGAGGGCAGCGCGGTGCCCGGCCTGGTGTACGACACATGAAGTGTGCGGCCGGGGGACTTGCCCTTCCCCGTCGCCACCACACTCACCGTCGCGGTGGTCTCCAGGTTCCCCTCCTCCTCGGTCTCACGGGTGGCGGCGACGCGGGCGCGGACGATGACCTCGGCGGACCGCTCCAGGTCGCCGGTGCTCCTGTAGTACGGCTCGTCGGCGGCGGGGGGTTCGGCCGAGCGGCCACCAGATCCACTGCCCTGCGAGCCGTACACGGTGACGAGTGTGACGGCAGCGACAGCGGCCACGGCCCCGCTCAGGACAAGCAGCCCCCGCCGACGTACACGCCGTTCGGACGCCCTCACGGGCTCTTGAGGCACTGTCTCCGGGACCGGATTCGCCTGCTGCATCAGGGACTTCACACGGATCATGCGGACTCCAAGGGCGAGGGGGCCGGGGCCCGGTAAACGTCGCGAAACGCCTTGCGCGCACGGTGCAGCCGCACCCACACCGCCGGTGCGCCACACCCCAGAACGGCGCCGGCCTCGGCCGCGCTCAGCCCGTCCCAGTAGCTCAGCACCAGCACCTCGCGGTGGTGGGCGGGCAGGCGGTCGAGCGTGTCGAGCACCGCCGAGTCCTGGCCGGTGGCCGCCGTACGGCCCTGCTCCTCGGCGATGCGCCGGTGCAGCTCGCTCAGCCGGGCCTCGGCGCGGTAGTGGTTGCGTACGAGATTGCGGGCGGTGACGAACAGCCAGCCGGCCGCGATCTCGCCCGCGTCCTCGAGGGTGCGCTCCCACGCGATACGGAACACCTCCGCCGCAAGCTCCTCGGCCGCGCCGCGGTCGCCCACCCTCCGGTGCACAAAGGCGACGATGCGCGGGTGCTCGCGCGCGTACACCTTGGTGAACCGCGCCGAGCGCCCGCGCCCGTCCCCCGTTTGAATGGTCTTCACGCCCCCTATATGTCTCGCGCGCCCGACATCCTTACGCAGGCTGGGCTCAGGAGTCGGAGCCTGTGTTTGTGGTGAGTATGAGACAGCGACACGCCGTCGCGTCGGCGTGTCGCTGTCTCATACTCACCGCAAAGTCGCTGCCGACGGCTGATCAGCCTGTGAGGCGGTCGAAGTCCCCGGCCTTCGCGGCGGCCGTGAAGGTGGCCCATATCGCGCGGGTGGTCGCGGCGGTGACCTGGGGATCATCGCTCTCCCGGAAGTGGACCAGCCCGTCGGGCCCGGCCGCGACCTCAACGCACTCGCCTTCGCCTCCACCGCTGTACGAGGACTTGCGCCACGCGAGCTGGGACATGGGGCTCCCCTGACTCAGATATGGAATCAGGCCGAGAAGCGGTCGAAGTCGCCCGCCTTGACAGCCGCCACGAACACCGCCCACCTCACGCGGGTGGTCGCCGCAGTGATGTCAGGGTCGTCGCTCTCGCGGAAGTGGATCAGCTCATCGGGCCCAGCTGCGATCTCAACGCATTCACTTTGCGGACCAGTGCTGAACGAAGACTTGCGCCACCCAAGCTGAGACATTGCCCCTCCAGTGCTGCGGCTACGGATTCAGACTCGCGAAGTCGTCGAAGTCACCCGCCTTAATGGCCGCTATGAAGGCTGCCAACCTCGGACGGGTCGTCACCGCGACCACATCCGGGGCGTCACTCTCCCGTAGAAGGATCAGCCTGTCAGCGCTGACAGCCACCTCGACACAGTTGCCGTTGCCTCCCCCGCTGTACGAAGACTTGCGCCATGCGAGCTGAGACATCCCTCTCCCCTACAGCCTGTACATCAAATGCTGAATAAGACCCAGCGAGTCCTGGGACTCGTGGGACTCCGGTGTGGCCTCCGGATCGACAGGAGCCAGCGCCGACTCGGACAGCCGTTCAAACATTTTGGCGTACTCATCGATGCGTCCACCATCCCGGAGGAACGTCGAGTTCAGCGGATTCTCGAGAATCACTGTCTCCAGCCCCCGCACACTCCTGCCGAAGAGGCCGAAGGAGCTGCTGAAGGCCGAGTACGGGCCCGCCTCGAATGGGAAGATCTGCACCGTGACGTTGGGCAGCCGGGACACTTCGATCAGCCGTAGCAACTGCCTGCGCATTGTCTTCGCACCGCCGACCTGAATGTGCAGCGACGCTTCATGGATGATCGCGCGGAAGACCACAGGAGTGTCCGCGATGAGGACGCGCTGCCGTGCGATCCTGAAGTCCACGAAACGATCGAGACGCCGCGAATCCCTCTCGGATTCGCCGATCACCGCTCGGGCGTAGTCCTCGGTCTGCAAAAGCCCCGGCACGAAGAGCGGTTCGTGAATGCGGATCTCGCTCGAACGGGACTCCAGCTCCGCCAAGTCGCGTCCCACGGGCGCGACCACATCACGGAAGTCGTCCCACCAGCCGCGGCCTCGGTCGTGGGCCATCTCCATAAGCTCTTCAAAGAGCGGCCCCTCCTCACACCCATAGGCCCGTAGCAACTTGTACAAGCCGTTGCGAGGCACATCGACGCGCCCGGCCTCGATGTGACTGATCCGCGTGCGGTCAGCGTCGAGCAGCGCACCGACCTCGTCGCCGGACATGCGCGCTTGAGTTCGCAGTCTTCGCAGCTCCACACCCAGACGACGCTGCCGCTCGCTGGGATTTGTTCTGGGTGGCATGGCGTTCCTCCTCGTGGCCGTGCGCAGTGTTACGCGCCCCATCGCGGGCAGTCCACCCGCTTACTCGCACATCACCCTTACGAGGCAAATCCAGCGGAACAAGTTGTAACTACTTCACGGATGACCCTACGGTCGCAGGCAATCCGAATGCGCCGCGAGCACACAAGTGGACGCCAAACGAAGCCACTTGGAATCGCTGAGGCGCACCACACCCAGGAGGCCAACATGCCGCCTTCCGACTCCCACCTCGTCTCGCTCGTCTTCCCGCCCGAGCCCGTCTGGGTCCGGGCCGCCCGGGAAGCCGTCCGTACCCTCCTCGCCGCCGCCGACCGGCGGGACCTCGCCGACACCGCACTGCTGCTGACCTCCGAGGCCGTCACCAACTCCGTGAACGCCTGCCTGCGCAGTGGCTGCTCGACCCCAGTCACACTCTTCGCCGAGTGGACCGACCCCCACCACCTCCGCGTCCTCGTGCAGGACGAAGCCCCCGGCCTCCCCGTCCCCCACGCGCCTGCCATGGAGGACGAACATGGCCGGGGGCTGGCGCTCATCTCGTACGGCGCCGACGCGTGGGGCGTATTCGCGCACGGGCCGGGGCCCGGCAAGGCGACATGGTTCGAGCTGAGCCCTCTTTCCCTCACCCCCACCGCATTCGGGTGAATTGGACCCGCTCCCGCCGCGTACAGCGATCCGCTCCCCCGTGAATCACTCAAAGTGGGTGTCCTGACGTCGGAGTGATCGGAGTCCACCGTGCGTCGACCACGTCTGCTGACCGCCTGCGCCGCCGCCCTGATCGGCCTCTCCCCCACGACACTCGGCTCTGCCTCAGCGGCACCGTCCCCGGCCGCCGCCCCCGAGCGGGTGACCGGGACGGTCAGCCTGTGGTCGGCCGACTACAAGGGCGCGGGAAGTTACGTCGACTGCCCGAGGATGGACCACCCCGTCGACCTCACACTCGTCCTGGACACTCCACCACTGGAGAGGCAGTACATCGACCGCTGCAACGGCACGATGCGCATCGAGTGGTTCGTCACCTATCGATACACGGGCCCGACCCAGAATTCCAACTTGGCCTCTCCCAGCGGAAACCAGGTCAACATCCATGTGCGCGGAGTTCTGTACGAGGGCGAATCCGAGCAGACGATGGAAAAGCAGGGCGAGGTCGACAAGGACTTCTCCGTCGCACCCGGCCGCCCGCTGCAACAGACGGTCGAGCTGCTCAACCAGGCGGACGCCGCCCCCAACGACGCGAGAATGACCGACAGGGCCTGGGCCCAGTTCGACCTCAAGGACGAGGATCCGCTCGCGCAGCCCCAAGGGCAGTCCCCGCTCGCCCCGCTGAAGCTGGACAAGCTGGATGTGCTGGACAAGCTGCCCGGCTTGGGCAAGGTGGGCAATGGGAGCGGGCTGCTGGACAGCCTGGGCGGCCTGGGCGGGAAGCCCCTCTCCATTCCGTAACATCCGTAACGCCGGACCCCAAGCGGTCAGCGATCGTGCGCCAGTCGGCTCTCGATCCGCTCGCGCAGCGTCACCGCACGCGCATCGTCGTAGTCGGCCAGGAGCCGTAGGGCTTCGCCCCAATGCCGCCTGCCCGCTGCCGCGTCTTCGGTGAACAGCGATGTCGCGAGGCCGTCCAGGGCCAGAGCATGGTGCCAGGCGTCACCCAGTTCCTGGTGGACCGCTGCTGCCCTGCGGAAGAAGTCGGCCGCTTCACCAGGGCGATCGAGGCGCTGGTAGGTCCTGCCCGCGCCGTACCAGGCGAGCGCTTCGCGGCTGCGGTCGCCAAGGCGGCGGTGGATCACGGCGGATCGCTGGTAGGAGATCAGCGCCTCGGCACACTGCCCGAGCGCTTGCTGGGCATCGCCCAGATAGAGCAGCCAATACCCCTCCATCACGCGGTCGCGCAGCTCCAAGGCGATATCCAGGGCGTCGTGAGCGGTCCGGGCGGCTTCGGCCGGCTCGCCGCGTTCCAGGTGGATCGCGCTGCACATGCGCAGGACATTGCCCACGCTGCCCTTGTTCGCCATCCGCTCATGTACCACAAGGGCTTGTTCAAGATTGCTTTCCGCTTGCGCCAGACGCCCGGCCTCGAACTGCGCTGTGGCGAGATTGGCGCGTGCGACCGCTTCCCAGTGCGCGGCGTCGAGCTCATGGAAGACGGTCAGGGCTCGTACGAAGTGCTCCTCCGCGTCGCGTAGCCGTCGGGAACGGAGGGCGAGCAGCCCCAGAGCGTTCAGCGCGGACGCCTCGCCCCGCATATCGCCGAGTTCCCGTCGGATTGTCAGCGCCTCGCGGTGCGCGTTCAGGGCCTTGGGAAGGTCGTTGAGCCGCCGGTAGGCGAATCCAAGGCTCTCCAGGATCTTGGCTTCGCCGACCCGGTCACCAAGACGTCGTACCGCTCTCAGGCCGATCTCTCCCGTGACGAGCCAGTCGGTGACGGCGGCCGACGGGGCCTGGGCGCTCCAGAACACCGCGGACAGTTGCCAGGCGTAGCGATCAAGTCCGGCCTTCTCAGCAGCGCGTACCGCGGCGACGAGATTCGGCTGCTCCCGCTCGGACCAGTCGACGGCCTGGTCGTAGTCGGAGAAGGACAGGGGAGCGGCCCTCTCGTCCGCCGGGTCCAGCGAGACGTGTTCGCGGGCGGGGGTGATCCAGCTCTGTGCGGCATCGGCCGAGTGCAGATACCAGTCGAGTACGCGCCGCAAGGCAGCGGCGCGGCTGTCGGCCGTCTCGTCCAGGCGGCTCTGCTCGGTCGCGTAGGCGCGCAGAAGATCGTGGAACTCGAACCGGTCCGGTGCGGTCTGCTCCAGCAGATGCGCCCCGACGAGCACATCCAGCAGCTGCCGCGCCTGCCGCACGCTGATACCGGCGAGAGCGGAGACGGCTCCAAGGCCGAAGACGGGCCCCGGGTGCAGACCGAGCAGCCTGAAGAGGCGGGCCGCGTCCGGGGGCAGTGCGCGGTACGACCAGGCGAACACCGAGCGCACCGCGTCGGCGTCCTGCTCGTCCCCCGTGCTCAGCGCCGCCCACAGTGCGGACTCGTCGCGCAGGTCGGCGATCAGCTCGTCCAACCGCATATGGGGGTGGCTCGCCGCGCGCTCTGCCGCGATACGCAAGGCCAAGGGCAGCCGCGCACAGAGTCGGGCGAGCTCGGCCAGCTTCTCCGCGTCGTCCTCAGGGCGATAGCCGGACGTCACGGCGCGCAGCAGGGACACCGCCTCCGGCTCGGGCAGGGTCCCGAGGGTGATGCGGTGCGCCCCATCGCGTACGGCGAGCCCGGACAGTCGGCCCCGGCTGGTGACGATCACCAGGCAACCGGCGTGGCCGGGCAGCAGCGGCCGCACCTGGGCCACGGTGGCGGCGTTGTCCAGGACGATCAGCGTTCTGCGGTCGGCCAACAACGAGCGGAACAGCGCCGACGCGGCCTCGGTGTCCGTCGGCACCGCGCCCGGCTCGACGCCGAGGCCCGTGAGGAACCGGTGCAGTGCTTCCTGTGCGGTGACCGGCTCGCCCGGATCGTAGCCCCGTAAGTTGACGTAGAGCTGGCCGTCGGGGAAGGCGGCCTTGACCTGGTGGGCCCAGCGGAGGGCCAGAGATGTCTTCCCCGCTCCGGCGGTGCCTGCGATCACGCATATGGCGACGACGACGGAGGAGTCGCCCTCGCCACCGGCCAAGATCGCGTCAAGGCGGTGCAGCTCCTCCGTACGGTTGACGAAGCCCCTGATGTCACCGGGCAGTTGCCGCGGAACGACCCGGGTGGGGTCGTCCGCCGCCCGGGTGCTGTGAAAGTGCACTCCTCCGGAGATGGCTCCCGCTTGTACGACATCGCGCGAGGATCCCGACAGATCGTTGTCCGTGTCGTCGTCCCTGGTGATCGCTTACACCGCTTTCCGCTGGGGCGGCTGCGGCGGCGAAAGGTGCGCCACGCGGCGTTCGAAGTAGGACAGCAGATCTTCCCCGACCTCGTACAGCTCCCTGATGAAGCTCTCCCAGCGCTTGGTCAGCTCGGCGTCCGTGAAGCGGATCGCTCCGTCCAGGAAACCGGCCTCCGTGTAGACGACCTGGTACAGGACCTGGCCGCCGACCACGACGACTTCGGGCAGCGGGCCGGTGGTCTCCAGCGCGCCCAGGGCAGCGGGCGTGACGACTCGAATCTTCTTACCGGCCTCCGACTGCACGCGCAGCGCATGCAGTTCCCACTGCATATAAGGCGTCAGCGGCTCTTCCACCACGCGAACGCGGTGGAAGTCGGTGCCGCGCTCCCGGTCGCGCTGGGCCGCCTTGAGGTGTGCTTCCCGCTCCTCGCCGAGAAGCCGCAGGGAGTCCTCCCACTGGCCTCGGCAGAACACTCCCCAGGCGTCGTCCAGTTCCTCGAACTCCTGCTGCCGCTCGAACTTCCAGGAGAGCCGGTCGCGGAGCTCCGCTCGACGCTGCCGGAATTCGCTTCGATAGGCATCAAGGGGCAGTCGTTCCCCTTGGGAGATGGGGAGTTCGAGGGCGCTTCGGTCAGGCATCCGCGATGTCCGGCTTCGCGGAGCGGAGCATGTTTCCTGGAATGACCACTAGGCGCTCATCCGAGGCGATGGTGACATCCGCGGGCAGACGTTCGGCGTAGGCGTCGGTGAGATCACGTCCGACGATCGCGATGTCACCGTTCCCGAGCTCCCAGATGTCCGGGCAGCCGTCGTCATCCCTGGTGTTGCCCAACTCCTTGGCCGACTTTCCCAACCGCCGCACGAATAACGTCGACGGATCGGCTTCCCAGGGACGGGCCATGTCGTCTCCCCCTCTGTGCTCAGTTCGATCGCTACCGAGCGTATGAAGAGCGGCTACGTACCGCAAGAAACCCGTCGGCCAACATGGCCAACGGGCATCCACTCGGGCTACGACAGCGCCGCCACCCACGCGGGCAGTGGCTCACGCCGTTCCAGCCAGGCGGCCGGGACGGCCGATACGCCTGTGCCCGCGCCTACGACGCCGCCGACGATCGCGCAGGTGGTGTCGACGTCGCCCAGGCCCTCCGCCGTGGCCCATAGGGCGGCGATCAGGTCGTCCTGGTGGCGGGCAGCGCACCAGAGGGCGAAGGGGACCGTGTCGTCGGCCCGGATGCGGCGGCCGCTGCCGAGCAGGTCGGCGGCCTGACGCGGGGTGGTGGTGGGCGGCAGGGCGATGGCGTGGATCAGGCCGTCGCGGACCGGGCCCGGCGGGGTGCGGTCGGCTACCTGGGCGAGGAGGTCCGGGGTCGGCTCCGTAGTCGGTTGCGCGGTTCGTTCCGGGGTCTGGACGCGGCCGGCCGTGAGGGACGCCGCTACCGCGACCGCGACCGCGCCGGCGATGCCCTGGGGGTGGGCGTGGGTGACCTCGGCCGAGCGGCGGGCCTGTTCGGCGGCGCGGTCCGGGTCCGCGCTGAACCACGCGCCCAGCGGCGCGACCCGCATCGCCGCGCCGTTGCCGAGGCTGCCCTCGCCGCCGAACAGGGCGCGGGTGGCGGACGGCCAGGAGGTGTGGGCGGCGGCGAGTGACGGCAGGAGTTCATGCATACCGCTGCCGTAGCCGCGCCCGGGGTCGGACAGGAAGGTGTCGGCCAGGGTTTGCGCCAGCCGCGGTTGGTCGATCTTCCCGTGGTCGTTCAGCACGCTCAGTAAGCCGAGCGCCATCGCCGTATCGTCCGTCCACGGCCACGGCGACTCCTCCGGGACCGCCCGCGCCCGGATCTCCCCGTACGCCCGCCGCCGGTCGCGGAACAGCGGGAACCAGCGTTCGCCGAAGGCGTCGCCGAGGGCCAGGGCCTCGATGCTGCGGCGGGCGGCCGACGGGTTCGGAGTTGGGGTCGCGGTCATGGTGCGCATCGTGCCAGTGGGGGGATGTTCGCCGCACCGCGGTTTTTCGGCCCGCCGAGACGCTGTTCGTCCCTTACGAGCGGCCGCGGGTGAAGTGGGCCTCGACCGTGATCGCGGTCTGGCCCTTCATCATGCCGAGCTTGTTCCAGGTGAGCCCGAAGTCGGCCGGGTCGACGGACAGTTCGGCGGTCAGGGTGACCCCGTCCGCGGTGGCGCCCGGTGCGGTGGCGGTGAAGGCCAGCGGGCGGGTGGTGCCGCGGACCGTCAGCTCGCCGGCGATCTCCACCGCGCCCCGGGGGTCGGGGGTGGCGCTGTGGGCGGTGAAGACGAGGGTGGCGTGACGGTCGGTGTCGAAGAAGTCCGCGCTGCGCAGATGGGCGTCGCGCTTGGCGTGGCCCGTGTCCACGGAGGCCGCGTCGATGGTCAGGGTGCCGCTCGCGGAGCCGTCGGGCAGGACCTCGCCCTCGCCGTCGACGCTGGTGAAGTCGCCCTTCACCGTGACCATGCCCCACATGGTCTTGTGCTGGAGGCGGACCCGCGTGCGTGCCGGGTCGAGGACCCAGGCGCCTGGCTGGACGGCGGGGAGGGGCGTGGTGGCAGCGGGTTCGGGCATGGCGGAAGGCCTTTCGTACGGGCAGGTCGGGCGACCATTTAAGTAGCCAGATATTAAGTAGCTAGTTAGACAGTAGCTGGCGTTGATACCCTGAGCAAGACCGGTCGACAGCGCGAAAGGGGTGCGAGACGTGGCGGAATGCCCGGAGACGGCCCACGTGGGCGATGGGGACGGCTCCCGGTGCCCCACCTCGGAGGATCACGCGCTGCTCCAGCAGTGGGACGTCCTGCAGTCGGGGATGCGCCGGCTCACCGATCAGCTCCTGGACGACGTCGAGACGAAGACCGGCCTGGCGCCGTCGTCGTTCCAGGTGCTGTGGTTCCTGCTCACCGCCCCCGAGAACGCCGCGCCGATGAACCAGCTCGCCGCCACCCTCGGCTTCACCACGGCCGGCACCACCAAGGTCGCCGACCGGCTGACCGAGGCCGGGCTGCTCGAGCGCCACCCCTCGCCGTGCGACCGCCGGGTCATCCTCGCCCGGCTGACCGAGCCGGGCCTGACCGCCGCCGTCACCGCCGCCCTCACCCTGGCCGACGCCCTGCGCAAGCGCGTCGTCGGGCCGCTGGGCGCGCAGAGCTTCGGCTCGCTCGTGGACGGGGTCGGCGCGGTCGACCCCGCCCCGAGGCCCCGGGACAGCTGCGGCTGAGGCCCCAGGCCGTCACCCCCTGACCTCAGCCATCCACCACCCCGCAGTCCTCAGCCCCGTCAGCCCTCAGTCGTCCGCCGCGCCCTCGGCGATCGCCGCCGCCACCTCCCCCGTACGCGCCGCCTCCTCCGCCCTGAAGCGCCGCGCGTCGAGCCGGTCGGCCAGCTCCTCGTCCTGCGCCATCAGCTGGTCGAGGTCTCCGTCACCCAGCTCCAGCACGCCCAGGTCGACATACGCGCGCCGCAGCCGCGCGCCCCACAGCCCGATGTCCTTCACACACGGCACGATCCGGCTGAACAGCAGCTTGCGGAAGATCTGGAGCTGCGGCGCGCGTTCGGTGTACTCGTGGGCCTCGGCGCTGGAGATGCCGAGGTTCTCCAGGACCTCGACCCCGCGCAGCCGGTCGCGCATCAAGTAGCAGCCCTCGATGACGAATTCCTCGCGTTCGCGCAGCTCCGCGTCCGTGAGCTGCCGGTAGTAGTCGCGCAGCGCCATCCGCCCGAAGGCGACATGGCGGGCCTCGTCCTGCATGACATAGGTGAGGATCTGGCGGGGCAGCGGCTTGTCCGTGGTGTCGCGGATGAGCCCGAACGCGGCCAGCGCCAGGCCCTCGATGAGTACCTGCATGCCCAGGTACGGCATGTCCCAGCGGGAGTCGCGGAGGGTGTCGCCGAGCAGCGCGGCCAGGTTGTCGTTGATCGGGTAGAGGGTGCCGAGCTTGTCGCGCAGAAACCGGCTGTAGATCTCGGCGTGCCGCGCCTCGTCCATGGTCTGGGTGGCGGAGTAGAACTTGGCGTCCAGGTCTGGGACCGACTCCACGATCCGAGCCGCGCACACCATGGCGCCCTGTTCACCGTGCAGGAACTGGCTGAACTGCCAGGCGGCGAAGTGGTGCCGCAGCTCGCCCTTGTCCCGCTCGGTCATCTTGCCCCAGTGCCGGGTGCCGTGGAGGGGCAGGGCATCGTCGGGGGTGCCCAACGGGTCGTACGGGTCCACCTCCTGGTCCCAGTCGATCCGCTTCACGGCGTCCCACTGCTTGTCCTTGCCCTTCTGGTAGAGGGCGAGCAGCCGTTCGCGGCCTTGGCCGTAGTCCCAGCTGAAGCGGGCCGCCCCGGTGGCGGGCACCTGCCACTTCGGATCCCCGGGGTCCATCGCGTAGAGCTCCTGCGTCGACATTCGACGCCTCCTTCGCCTTGCTCGCTCCCCCGTATACGAATGGGAAAACGCGGGCTCACACGTCTAGTACGGCCGGGCCATATGCCGCTCGAGGATCGGTCGAGCGTATCGGCGGCCCGCTCTCCGGGCGGGCTTGACGCGGCCGTACGCAGGGGATTGACGTGCTTGCTGACACAGCGTCTCATAAGACGTATCCGCCGGTAACCCTCCCGGCGGCCCCGCCACGACCGAGGTACGCCGAGGTGCCACGCATGACGACCACGATCCGACCCACCGCGCCACGCGATGCGCTCGGGCTGCTCAAGGACCGCGAGGCGGTGGCCGAACGGCTGCTGAAGTCCTCCGCCCGGCACTCCTTCGACCCGGACACCGAGCTCGACTGGGACGCGCCGTACGAGGAGGGCATGTGGTTCTGGCCGCCGGAGCTGCTGTCCCTGTACGACACGCCGATGTGGCGGCGGATGTCCGAGGAGCAGCGCGTCCTGTTGTCCCGGCATGAGTTCGCCGCGCTGCTCTCGCTCGGCATATGGCTCGAGGTCATCCTGATCCAGCTGCTCACCCGCCATATCTACGACAAGCCCTCGACCAGCGCGCATGTGCGCTACGCGCTCACCGAAATCGCCGACGAGTGCCGTCACTCGAAGATGTTCGCCCGGCTGATCGCCAAGGGCGGCACCCCCGCCTATCCGCCCGCCCCGCTGCACCACAACCTCGGCCGCTTCTTCAAGACGGCCTCCACGACCCCCGGCTCCTTCACCGCGACCCTGCTCGGCGAGGAGATCCTGGACTGGATGCAGCGGCTGACCTTCCCCGACGAGCGGATCCAGCCGCTGGTGCGCGGCGCGACGCGGATCCATGTGGTGGAGGAGGCGCGCCATGTGCGGTACGCGCGGGAGGAGTTGCGCCGCCAGATGGTTTCGGCGTCCCTGTGGAAGGCGGAGGTGACCCGGGTCGGCTCGGGCGAGTTCGCCCGGGTGTTCGCGCGCGCCTTCGTCAATCCCCAGGTGTACGCGGACGTCGGGCTCGACCGGCGCGCGGCGGTCGAGCAGGTGCGGGCGAGCGCCCATCGGCGCGAGGTGATGCGTACGGGCGCGAAGCGGCTGACCGACTTCCTCGACGACATCGGCGTGCTGCGGGGCGCGGGGCGCCGGTTGTGGCAAAGCTCGGGCCTGCTGGCGTAGAGGGGAACCGAGCCCAGAAAACAATTCGCACGCAGGGCCGGTTACGCTGCCAGGCATGACGACAGGCAGCGGCACCGCCCCGGCGCAACCGGCGGCGACAACGACCCGTGCCGCGGCGTCGCCCGCGACACCCGCCACACCGGCACCCGCCACACCGGCGGCCGGCACGCCGACTTCCGACACGCCGGAGGCCGACGCCGCGGCCCCCGCCACCCCGGCAGCGGCGGCCCGCCGCGCTACGCGCCCCGCGTATCGCAGGCTCGGCGTGGAGGAGCGGCGGGCCCAGCTGATCGCCGCCGCGCTCGGGCTGTTCGCCCATCGCGCGCCCGAGGACGTCTCGCTGGACGACGTGGCCACCGCAGCCGGAGCCTCCCGGCCGCTCGTCTACCGGTACTTCCCCGGCGGCAAGCAGCAGTTGTACGAGGCGGCGCTGCGCAGCGCCGCCGATGAGCTGGAACTGTGCTTCGCCGAGCCCCGGAGCGGCCCGCTCACCGTACGGCTTGGCCGGGGGCTCGACCGCTATCTCGCCTTCGTGGACGAGCGCGACGCGGGGTTCAGCGCGCTGCTGCAGGGCGGCAGCGTCGCCGACACGTCGCGGACCAACGCGATCGTCGACGAGGTGCGGCGCGCCGCGGCCGATCAGATCCTGCTCCATCTGGAGGTGGCGGAACCGAGCCCGCGGCTGCGGATGATGGTGCGCACCTGGATCACCGCGGTCGAGGCCGCCTCGCTGATGTGGCTGGACGAGGGCAAGCAGCCGCCGATGGCGCAGCTGCGCGACTGGCTCGTCGACCACTTCGTCGCGCTGATGGCCGCCACGAGCGCGAGCGACCCGCAGACGGCGCGGGTGCTGCGCGCGGCGCTGGCGCTGGAGACGGCGGAGGGGCAGGCCGGGGCGTTGGCCCGGCGCGTGATGCCGGTGCTCGGCGACGCCTCCCACCTGCTGTGAGACGGCGGCTCCCACCTCCTGTGAGACTGGGCCGGTGAGAAGCGAGGAGACGCCCTTCCTGGGCGGGCCGCTGGACGGCCGGGTGCTGCCGGTGCTGGTCGGGATGACCGGGCAGCCGCCGAAGACGTACGAGGTGCCGGTGCCGGACGAGGGCGGCGGCCCGCCGACGGTGTACGTCTACCGCCGGGTGCCGGCCGCCACATCGCGGCGGCTGGGGCTGGTGCGCGGGTGGCGGTACGAGTACGACCCGGAGGGCAAGGCGCAGGGCGGGCTTAAATGGCCCTGGTCAAAGCCGGGCTGACGGTACGCCAACACCTGCGGTAGCGCCGCCCGACAACACCACCGCTCGCACAGGCATACGACGGAACGGGCGCGCGGATCGACCGCCGGACGGGTGACCGTATTGGCCCGACTCGCGGATAATTCTCCAGAATATACGACTGGTCATGTCACGATCGCCCCGAGGTCGACTCGTCGAGCCCGGAGGTGAACCCGTGTCAGGACGCATCGTGCGATCTGTCTGCGCGGCGGCGCTGACCGCGGCCACCGCGCTGGCCGCGCCCGTCCCGTCGGCGCCGGCCGCCGCCGCGCCCGTGCCCGCCCCCGCACCCGCGCCCCCGTCCGCACCCGCCGAGCAGTCGGTCGCGGAGCTGCTGACGCAGCTCAAGACGCTGTACCGCAAGGCCGAGGAAGCGAGCGAGGCGTACAACGCCACCGAGGAGAAGCTGCGCAAGCAGCGCGCCAAGACCCGGGCGCTGACCGCCGCCCTCGCCCGCACCCGCGCCCACCTCGCCATCAGCCACGACGAGGCGGGGCAGCTGGCCCGCGAGCAGTACCAGGGCCGCACCCAGCTCTCCTCGTACCACTTCCTGATGGCGCTGCTGTCCCGGAGCCCGGACCAGGTCACCGAGCAGACGCGCGAGCTCGGCCGGGCCGCCGACCGCCAGGCGATCCTCGTCGAGCGGCTGACCAGAGGGGAGGCACATGCGGAAAGGCTCGCCAAGCGCGGCCGGGCCGCGCTGAAGAAACAGCTGTCCCTCGCGACCAAACGGAAGAAACAGCGGGACAAGGTCGAAAAACGCCTCACCACCATCGAGCGGACCCTGGCCTCATTGACCCTCCGCCAGCTGCGCGAGCTGGCGGAGCGGGAGTACGAGGAAACCGAGAGGGCACAGCGGGAACTGCTCGCCTCCGGCGTCCTCGACCCGCCGGTGGACGACACCACGGGCGGCCCATGGGACGTCGACGCCGGCAGCCGCACCAACCGCGGCAGAGCCCCCGACCCCAAGGCCGAAGACGCCCCGCCGGACACCCCACCCGATACCCCGTCCGATGCCCCGTCCGACGCCCCCTCCGACACACCGCCGGACGCCGCCGCGGACCCCGGGGACACCGGCACCGCCCCGGAGCAGGAGCCCGAGCCGGAGCCGAAACCGGAGCCGAAACCGGAACCGGAGCCCAAGCCGGAAGAGAGCGAGGAACCGCCCCCGCAAGGCAAGGAGCCCCCTCGCAAGACGCCCGGCCACCGCCGCACACCCCGCCGCCACTCCGCCTCCGTGGTGGCCGGGCAGCGGGCGCTGAAGTATGCGCTGAACCAGATCGGCAAGCCGTATGTCTGGGGAGCGGAGGGGCCGGGCTCCTTCGACTGCTCGGGGCTGACCTACCAGGCGTGGGCGCACGCCGGACGGTCCATCCCGCGCACCAGCCAGGAGCAGTGGCGCCGCCTGCCGCGGGTGAAACTCAACGAGCTGCGCCCCGGCGACCTGGTGGTCTACTTCAAGGGCGCCACCCATGTGGCCATCTACGCGGGCAACGGCATGGTGGTGCAGGCCCCGCGCCCGGGCAGCCGGGTCAAGCTGTCCCCGCTCGCCTCCAATCCGCTGCGCGGCGCCGTACGCCCGACAGCGCGCGGCAAGACCAAGGGCTGACTCAGCCCACCTGCTCAGCGGCCTCGCCGGCCGTATCAAGCGCATCGGCCGTATCGACCGCGTCGGCCGCATCGGCTCCCGCGCCCTCGGCGCCCTCGGCGTCCTCGGCGGCACCCGCTGCTTCCGCCTCCTCCGCCTCCTCCAGATACGCCGCGGTCTTGTCCGGCTCGTAGAAGAAGTTCTCGAAGTCGGCCGGGTCGTCGAAGCCGTTGGCGAAGCGGTGCGCGACCGCGGGCAGTTGGCCCGCCGCGCCCAGGAGGCGCACGATGTGGTCGGGCGGCGGGGCCAGCATCGCGTTCGTCCACTTGGTCACATGCCGCGCCGTCGCCCAGAACCGCGCGAAGGTCCGCCGCATCCAGGCCTCGTCGAAGGGCCGGTCGCCGTGTTCGACGATGCTCGACAGGTACGAGGCGGCGCATTTGGCCGCGGAGTTGGAGCCCTGCCCCGTGAGCGGGTCGTTGGTGACCACGACATCGGCCACCCCGAGGACGAGCCCGCCGCCCGGCAGCCGGCCGATGGGGTCGCGGACGGTCGGGGTGTAGCGCCCGGACAGTGTGCCGCCCGCGTCCGTCAGCTCGACCCGGGTGGCCCGCCCGTACTCCCAGGGCGTGAACCACTCCATCAGCTCGAGGGTCAGGGCCAGATGCTCGGAGGGGTCGGTGACGCCGTCGAAGACATCGGCGGGGCCGCCGGGGATGGCCTCCCAGAACAGGATGTCGGCCCGCCCGGAGGTGGTGAGGGCGGGCATCACGTACAGCTCGCCCACATCGGGCACCAGATTGCAGCGCACCGCTTCGAGGTCGGGGTGTTCCAACCGGGGGGCGAGGCCGTGGACATAGGCGACGGCGAGGGCGCGCTGCGGGGAGGTGTACGGGGAGCGGGCGGCGTCCCGGCCGAAAAGGTCGCCCAGTTCGCCCTTGCCCGCCGCGACCAGCACCAGGTCGTACCGCTCCGCGAGGAAGTCGATGTCGGAGACGGCCGCGCCGTGGATGACCAGCCGGCCGCCGCGCCGCTCGAAGGCGTCCATCCAGCCGGCCATCTTCAGCCGCTGGTCGACGGACTGGGCGTAGCCGTCCAGCTCGCCCACCCAGTCGACCAGGCGTGGATGTCCCAGCGGGGTGACGGGGCCGGCGACCGAGACGCCCAGGCCCTGGATGCGCGGGGCCTGCTCCTCCCAGAAGTTGATCTCCAGATCGCGCTCATGCTGGAGCGCGGTGCGGAACATGCACTGGGTGGACATCACGCGGCCGACGCGGATCTCATCGGCCGTGCGGTTGGACATCAAGGTGACCTCGTACCCCTGGGCCTGGAGCCCCAGGGCGAGTTGGAGCCCGGACTGACCGGCCCCGACGATGAGCATCCTGCGCATGGCGGGGCCGGGTCACTCGGGCGAGATGTCCACGGCGAACCTCACCAGCGCCAGCAGTGCGTCGACCACCGAGATGCGATTGCGGGCATCCATGATCACCACGGGCACCTTCGCCGGTACGGACAGCGCGTCCCGCACATCCTCCGGCTCGTACACCGGGGTCCCCTGGAACTGGTTGACCGCGATGACGTACGGCAGCCCGCAGCTCTCGAAGTAGTCGAGCGCCGGGAAGCTGTCCTCCAGGCGGCGGGTGTCGACCATCACCACGGCGCCGATCGCGCCGCGCATCAGGTCGTCCCACATGAACCAGAACCGCTGCTGGCCCGGTGTGCCGAACAGATACAGCACCAGGTCGGAGTCGAGCGTGATCCGGCCGAAGTCCATCGCGACCGTCGTGGTCAGCTTCTGCGGGGTCGCGGCGAGATCGTCCACGTTCTCGCTGGCCCGCGTCATCAGCGCCTCGGTCTGCAGCGGTGTGATCTCCGAGACCGAACTCACGAATGTCGTCTTGCCGACGCCGAAACCCCCCGCGATGACGATCTTGGTGGCGATGGGCGCCCGCGAACGGTCGTCCTGCCACCCCTGGAGCGCCTCGTCGGCCCCCGGTATCTTCGGCACCCGTAGCGGTGCCGCCGTCATCGTCGTCTCAGAGTCTGCGAAGTCCACTGAGCACCCTTTCGAGCAACGCGCGTTCCGGCTGTCCGGGGCCCCGCCCCGTGCCGTACACGCGGATCTTTCCCTGGTCCGCGAGGTCGCTGAGCAACACGCGCACCACACCGAGCGGAATCTTGAGCAGCGCGGAGACCTCCGCGACCGAACGCATCCGACGGCAGAGGTCGATGATGGCCCGGATCTCCGGCACCATCCGGGAGGCCGGCCCGCTGAGCGCGGGCTCGACCGCCCCGTCCGGGGTCTCCAGCGTGGCCACGAAGGTCTCGACCAGCAGCACATGGCCGGACCTGGTCCGGCCGCCGGTGAGCGAGTACGGGCGTACGCGGGCGGCCTTGTAGGACGCCGACGTCACTGCGCGGACTCCAGGGACCGGCGCAGTTCGGTGCGGAGTTCGGGGGTGAGCACATGCCCGGCCCGGCCGACGAACAGCGCCATGTGGTACGCGACCACGGTCATATCGCAGTCCGGTGTGGCGTGCACACCCAGCAGCGAGCCGTCGCTGATGGACATGACGAACAGACTGCCCTGGTCCATCGCGACCATCGTCTGCTTGACGACCCCGCCGTCCATCAGCTTGGCCGCGCCCAGCGTGAGGCTGCCGAGGCCGGAGACGATGGTGGCCAGGTCGGCGCTCGACCCCTTGGGGCCGTCCTGGTCCTTCGGGTCGGCGGCGGCCTCGATGTGCCGCGCGTCCGAGGACAGCAGCATCAGCCCGTCGGAGGAGACGACGGCGACCGAGCGGACGCCGGGGACCTCCTCGACCAGGTTCGACAGCAGCCAATGCAGATTACGGGCCTCGGAACTCAACCCATACGTGCTACTGGGCGCATTCACCTGCGTGCCTCCTCAACCGTGCCACCCTCGTCCTGCGCCCCCGATTGTCCCCGCTGCCGCTCCCCCGCCGCGCCGCGACTCGCGATTTCGGCCTCGGCATCGCGGCGTCCCTGGCGCGCGCCCTTCTGGAAACCGCCGAGCCTGCGCCGCAGTTCCTCGGCGTTCACCGCGCCCGTGCGCTCCTGGGGGTCGGTGTCCGGCAGAACCACGTTCTTCGGGGTGCGCTTGGGAAGTCCCTTGTCGGTGAGGCGCCTTCCGCGCGCCTCCGCCGCGTCTGCCGCTCCGGCCGCTCCTGCCGCTCCTGGGGTTCGCTGACCGGGCACTCCGGACAGCGCGGCCCCCGACCCGTCCGGGGTCGGCTGCCCGTCGTCGCCGGGACGGGTGTGCTCGGCGGGCTCGACCAGATACGCGCCGGTGACCGATCGCGTGGAGTCCGTGGGCTCGGCCGGCGCCGAACCCTCGACGGGCCCCCAGGCGTCCGCGCCGACGGGGCGGATGCCATGGCCGCCGATCGTGTCGCCACCGCTCCGCTGGATCGGCCGGCGCGGGTCGGCGACCTGCTCGCCCCGGTGCCCGGAGAGCTGGATGGTCCGCTCGGCGGCCTCCACCAGCGGGTCCGGGGCCTGCTTCGGGGCGCGCCGCGGAAGCATGGGCAGCGTGCCGCCGTCCGACGGGCCCGGGGCCGGGTGGCCGCGCGGCGGGGTCGGGTCGGGGGCCATCTCCAGGCCACGGCTCGTCTCCAGGCCGGGAACGGCCGTCGCGGCGGAGTCCGCGGTCCGGGCACGCGGCTCCTGGGCCGGCTCGTCGGCCGGCGAGCCGGGCAACGCCCCCACCGACGGTCCGAGCACCGGGGTGGCCGACGTTCCGGCCGCCGGTCCTGCCGACGATCCGACCGGCGATCCGGTCGGGGTCCCCTGGGGGTTCGCCGCCGTACGGGCCGGGCCGCCGGAGCCGTCCCCCGCGCCCGGGCGCGGCAGCCCCAGGCGCCCGCCGCGCCGGTGCGAGAGCGTCCGGGGCGACTCCAGATCGGCGGCTGAGGTCCCGGGGGCGGAGGTCCCGGAGGCGGAGGCTCCGGCGAGGGCCGGACGGGACTGCCCCGGAAGGGTGTTGGAGTTGGCCTCGGCCACCGAGCCAGGGAAGGACGGCAGCGAGGTGCCGCCGTACGAGGACCCCGCGGGCGCGGCGGGCGGCAGGCCGGTGCCGGGCGGACCGGCGGGCAGGATCTTCGTCGGGAGGACCACCACGGCCGCGACCCCGCCCGGCTTCTGCTCGCGCAGTTGCACCCGTACGCCGTGCCGCGCGGCCAGCCGGGTCACCACGTACAGGCCGAGCCCCAGCGGGTCCTCGGGCTGCGGGCCCTGGCAGTACTCGGGCACCGGGTCGGACAGCCGGTTGTTGAGCTCGACGAAGCGCTCGGGCGTCATGCCGATGCCCTCGTCCTGGACGGAGAGCATGACCTCGCCGCTCTCCAGCAGCCAGCCGGAGATCTGCACCAGGGTGTCCGGCGGCGAGAACGTCGTCGCGTTCTCCAGCAGCTCGGCGATCAGGTGGCTGATGCTGTCCGCGGCGTACCCGGCGACCTGGGCGTGCTGCGGCAGGGCCTGGATCTGCACCCGGTCGTACCGCTCGACCTCGCTGATCGAGGCACGCAGCACATCCAGCAGCGGCACCGGCCCCGGATGCGCGGCCTTGTTCTCGGAGCCCGCGATGACCAGCAGGTTCTCGCCGTAACGGCGCATTCCGGTGGCCAGGTGGTCCAGCTGGAAGAGGGTCTGGAGGCGGTCCGGGTCCTGCTCGCGCTCCTCCATCCCCTCGATGATGGTCAGCTGGCGCTCGATCAGGCCGAGGGTGCGCAGCGCCAGGCTGACGAAGCTGCCGTGGACGCGGGCGCGCAGACCGTCGAGGCGGGTGGAGACCTCGTCCCGCTCGCGGCGCAGCTCGGACCGCTCGTCGGCGAGCCGCCGCCGCTCGTCGACCAGGCGGGCCCGGTCGGCCTCCAGCTTCACGGCGCGCTCGTGCTCGCGCACCGCGGCCTGGTGCATCTGGTTGACGGCCCGTACGGCGTCCGCGAACTCGTCGTTGCGGCCCTTGAAGGCGATCGGCTCCTCGGCCACCGGGTCGCCGGCCACCCGCCGCGCGCCGAGCCGCAGCGCGGCCAGCGGCCGGGTCAGCGAGCGGGCGGCCTGGATGCTCATGCCGATGGCCAGCAGCAGACAGGCGCCGAGGATGCCGATGCCCACCTCGAGGTCGGTGACCTCGTCGTCGCGCAGCTTCTCCAGATGTTCGATCTCGGCGGTGGCCAGCGAGGACTCGACGCCGCGCATCCGGTCGATACGGGCGGACAGGCTGGACTCGACGCGCTCGCCGCCCAGGAACAGATCGGTGTCGGAGAGCTGGGGCTGGTCGGTGAGGCGGGCGATATAGCGCTCGGCGGCGGTGACCTCGGTGCCGTTGACGGTGCGGGCGTAGCGGTCGCGGGCGGAGGCCGGGGCGAGCTGGTTGAAGTCGGAGAGCGCGGACTGCTCGCGGACGTTGGTCCGCTGGGCCGCCGAGGTGAGCTTGGGCTGCGCGCCGCCCGCGGCGAGCGCGCCGAGCAGCAGCCCGCGGGTGGCGGACGCCTCTTCCGTGGCGCGGCCGAGGGGGGCCAGCGCGGCCGCGGAGCCGTCGTCGGCGCCGTCCCGGAACTTGCGGGCCAGGGTGTCGGCGAGGCCGCCGAGGGCCTGGATGGTCTCGGTGTAGTTCTCGTACACATCGAGCGCCGAGCCGCTGCCGGTCAGCGCCTGCTGGCGGACCTTGGGCAGCGCGTCCAGCAGCCGCCGCACCTCGGCCGGGGTGCCCGGACCGACCTCCTTGACCTGCCGGTCCACCCGGGCCCGCTGGCTCTCGGAGACACCGGCGCCGGAGGCGGAGTTACGGCCGGCCGCGACGTACTCGATCATGGCGTCGCGCTCATCGGCGAGGGCGTGGGCGAGGGTCACCGCACCGCGGTTGGTCTCGGCGAGGTCGACGAGCTTCTGGGCGTCGGTGGTGTCGTCCAGTGCGCTGAGGACGGCCGGGGCCCCGGCTCCGAGGACGGCCAGCGAGACGACGGCGACGGACACGGCCAGCCGATTACGGACCCGTGCGGTGCTGCGCTGCGGCGACGCCTCCTGCCGGCCCTGCCGGGGTGGCTCGCCGCCCTGCTCATGGTTGCTGCCCCGAAGCCGCTTCTTCCGCACCGGTGCTCACAATCTCTTCTCGCCCGACCCACTGTGGTTCAGAGGTGACGACGGTTCAACAATTGTGTGATTCCCCACCTCTGGTAGGGGTTCCGACCCTTTCAGGACGACTTCAGGACGGGCATACATCACCCACCCCACCGCCCGAACGAGTGAACCGCATTGCGTAGTTGACCACCAAACTTCGGTCGCGGGCCATACCCTCCTTCAACCTTTCACGGGTTGGAAATCACCAGACCTCCTGGGAAGATGCTCCCTCGCGCATTCCCGCAACCGTCAATTCCGGCCAAGCCGGGACAAGCGGGGCGACTCGGGGATGATGGACCCCGATCCGGCAGACTGGCCGGATGCGCATCGAACTCGCCACCGCCCCCGGTGATCCCCGCGTCCCCAACGAGGACTACGCGTCAGTAGCGTTGCCCGCGTCAGGCCAGGGTGGGGTGCTGGTGGTACTGGACGGGGTGACACCGCCCGAGGAGGACTACGGCTGCGTCCACGACGTGCCCTGGTTCACCGCCCGGCTGGGCGGGGCGCTGCTCGAACTGTCCGGATCGCACCGGGATATGCCGCTGGCGGATTGCCTCTCCCACGCGATCGAACGTACGGCCGAGGCGCATGGCTCAGAATGTGACCTTTCTCACGTTAGAACGCCTCAGGCGACAGTAGTCGCGGTGCGGTGGGACGCGGAGCGGGTCGAGCATCTGGTGCTCTCCGACTCCGCGTTGCTGATCGAGCGTACGGACGGCACGGTCACACCCGTACTCGACGACCGTATCGACCAGCTGATCGCCGCGGGACGCCGGCCCCTGGCCCCGCTGCGCAACGTCGAGGGCGGCTTCTTCACCGCCGCCGCCGACCCGGCGGTCGCGCGGCGGGCCGTCACCGGCACCTCCCCGCGCGCGGGGATACGGGCGGTGGCGGCGCTCACCGACGGGGCGGCGCGGTGGGTGGAGGTGTTCCACGAGGGCGACTGGGCCGAGTGCTTCGAACGGCTGCGGAAGGAGGGCCCGCAGTCGCTGATCGACCGGGTACGGGCGGCGGAGGACGCCGACCCGGACCGCATCGCGTACCGGCGGGGCAAGACGCATGACGACGCGGCGGTCGTCTTCGCGGAGTTCTGAGGAGTTCCAAAGGGTTCCAGCGGAGTTCCCCGGGCCCGCGCGGTCGCCGGGCGCGTCGGCGCCGACCCCTCAGCCGTACCCCCGCATCCCCACCCGTCCCCCGAACGCCACACCCGCGTCGCCGGGTCGGCGGACCTTGCCGATCCTGACGTACATGAGAGGCCTACTCCTGCGGCGAAGCTGCGTCCTGCCCGGGCTCCTCGGTGACCTGCACGGAGTTCAGCCGGTGCAGCAGCCGGGCGAGTTCGGCCACTTCGCTGCGCTCCCACGCCGCGAGGCGGCGCGCATACCGCGCCCGCCGGGCCACTCGCACCCGACGGAACCGGGCGCGCCCCTCATCCGTCAACTGAACCAGGAAGGCCCGGCCGTCGGCGGGGTCGGGGGCCCGGGCCACCAGCCCGAGGTCCTCCAGTGCCCGCAGTTGGCGGCTCATCGTCGCCTTGCCGACGCCGAAGTAGGCCGCGAGATCCGTGGCCCGCTGCTGTCCGGCGTCTTCCAGCCGCATCAGCAGTCCATACGCGGCGGATTCCAGTTCGGGGTGGACTTCTCGCGCCAATTCACCCGAAGAGGCGCGGGCGCGGCGAAGGAAAACCGCCAATTCGCGTTCCAGAGCCAGGAATGCATGGTCTACACCAATTCCGCCCATGGTGCGTCCCTCACCCCCCTCGGGGGGCATTGCCCCGTTGTTGTGCACGTCAGAGCCCTCTCCGGATTTTCACGGCGTGAAATTTTCTTTCAGACGCGGCCGTCGCCGCAGCTCCGTCAGTATTTCGCAGGATTAGACCAACGGCAGCAACCCGACCCCCTTCCGCGCCGCGCATCTACGCCCGTAGAGTCCTGTCCTACCTGACATGGCCATACCAATGACACGTGCACCTCTCCCCACACGAGGCCTTCGGAGGCACGCCATGCCCAAGCACAGACCTGGTACGACCCGGCGCACCCTGACCGCACTCATCGGCATTCTCGCCGGTCTCCTCGCGATGAGCTTCACGCTCTCCGGTACGGCTTCGGCCGCCCAGGGCAAGAGCGGAAAGGCCATCCCCCACCCCGAGGACGACTGGGCCGGCTCACAGATACTCAAGCACGAAGGCGGATCCACGACCGGTGAGGAGCCGCCCGGGCTGCTCGCCTCCGTCGAAGGCGTGGACGTCAGCAGCCACCAGGGCAATGTCGCCTGGTCGACGCTCTGGAGCAGCGGAGTCCGCTTCGCCTACGTCAAGGCGACGGAAGGCACCACGTACACGAACCCGTACTTCGCGCAGCAGTACAACGGTTCGTACAACGTCGGCATGATCCGCGGCTCGTACCACTTCGCCCTGCCGGACAATTCCAGCGGCGCGGCGCAGGCCACGTACTTCGTCAACCACGGCGGTGGCTGGTCGAAGGACGGCAAGACGCTCCCCGGCGCGCTCGACATGGAGTACAACCCCTACGGCGCGACCTGCTACGGCAAGAGCGCGAGCGCGATGGTCAGCTGGATCAAGGACTTCAACAACACCTACAAGTCACTCACCGGCCGCGACCCGGTGATCTACACCTCGACCAGCTGGTGGAAGAGCTGCACCGGCAACTCCAGCGCCTTCGGCAGCGTCAACCCGCTGTGGATCCCGCGCTACGGCTCCTCCGTCGGTGAACTCCCGGCTGGCTGGGGCTTCCACACCATCTGGCAGTACACCTCGTCGGGCGCGACGGTCGGCGACCACAACCAGTTCAACGGCGCGATCGACCGGCTGCAGGCCCTCGCCAACGGCTGACGCCCCCCGCGTCAGCCCTTGGACCCTTCGGCTCCTCGGCTCTTCGCCCTCCGGTGTACGGACCTGACTGTCCGTACACCGGGGGGGCGTCGGCCGTTTTTGGCCCATGGGACACGGAAGGCCCGGAACCCCCGTGCGAACGGGAGCCCCGGGCCACCGCACCGGTGGCGTCCGTCACGCCGCCACCGGAACCTCCGGGGCGGCCGGAGCGGCAGGCGTGGCCGCCGGGGTGAGGGCCAGTTCCAGGACGCGGCGGACGTCCGAGACCGGGTGGACGTCGAGCTTGTCCAGGATCTCGGCGGGGACGTCGTCGAGGTCGGGCTCGTTGCGCTTCGGGATGATCACGGTGGTCACCCCGGCCCGGTGCGCCGCCAGCAGCTTCTGCTTGACGCCGCCGATGGGCAGCACCCGCCCGGTCAGCGAGACCTCACCCGTCATCGCCACGTCCGGGCGCACCTGGCGGCCGGAGAGCAGCGAGGCCAGGGCCGTGGTCATCGTGATGCCCGCGCTCGGGCCGTCCTTGGGCACCGCGCCCGCCGGGACGTGCAGGTGGATACCGCGCTCCTTCAGGTCACCGACCGGAAGCTCCAGCTCCGCGCCGTGCGAGCGCAGGAACGAGAGCGCGATCTGGGCGGACTCCTTCATCACGTCGCCCAGCTGACCGGTGAGGGTCAGCCCCGCGCCGCCCGTCTCCGGGTCGGCCAGCGACGCCTCGACGAACAGCACGTCCCCGCCCGCGCCGGTGACCGCGAGCCCGGTCGACACGCCCGGCACGGCGGTGCGCCGCTCGGCCGGGTCCTGGGCGGACTCGGGGGTGTGGTGCGGACGGCCGATCAGCGGCCGCAGCTCGTCGGTGCCGATCGTGACGGGCAGCTTCCGCTCGCCCAGCTCGTGCTGGGCCGCCACCTTGCGCAGCAGCCGCGCGATAGACCGCTCCAGGGTCCGTACGCCCGCCTCGCGGGTGTACTCGGCGGCCAGCTTGCGCAGCGCGTCGTCCGCCAGCGCCACCTCGCCCGGCTCCAGGCCGGCCCGCTCCAGCTGGCGGGGCAGCAGGTGGTCGCGGGCGATGGTGACCTTCTCGTCCTCGGTGTAGCCGTCCAGGCGGACCAGCTCCATGCGGTCGAGCAGGGCCTCGGGGATGGCCTCCAGGACGTTGGCCGTGGCGAGGAAGACCACGTCGCTCAGGTCGAGTTCGACCTCCAGGTAGTGGTCGCGGAAGGTGTGGTTCTGCGCCGGGTCCAGGACCTCGAGCAGGGCCGCGGCGGGGTCGCCGCGGTAGTCGGAGCCGACCTTGTCGATCTCGTCGAGGAGGACGACCGGGTTCATCGAGCCCGCCTCCTTGACGGCCCGTACGATCCGGCCGGGCAGCGCCCCGACGTACGTACGCCGGTGGCCGCGGATCTCCGCCTCGTCGCGGACGCCGCCGAGCGCGACGCGCACGAACTTGCGCCCCATCGCGCGGGCGACCGACTCGCCGAGCGAGGTCTTGCCGACGCCGGGCGGGCCCACCAGGGCCAGCACCGCGCCGCCCCGCCGGCCGCCGACCACGCCAAGTCCCCGGTCGGCGCGGCGCTTGCGCACCGCCAGGTACTCGGTGATCCGCTCCTTGACGTCCTCCAGGCCCGCGTGGTCGGCGTCGAGCACGGCCTTGGCGCCGGCGATGTCGTACGCGTCCTCGGTGCGCTCGTTCCAGGGCAGCTCCAGGACGGTGTCGAGCCACGTGCGGATCCAGCTGCCCTCGGGGCTCTGGTCGGAGGCCCGCTCCAGCTTGTCGACCTCCTTGAGGGCCGCCTCACGCACCTTCTCGGGAAGGTCGGCGGCCTCCACCCGGGCGCGGTAGTCGTCGGACTCGTCCTCAGGGTCGCCGTTGAGCTCGGCCAGCTCCTTACGGACGGCCTCCAGCTGCCGCCGCAGCAGGAACTCGCGCTGCTGCTTGTCGACGCCCTCCTGGACGTCCTTGGCGATCGACTCGGCGACGTCCTGCTCGGCGAGGTGCTCGCTCAGCCAGCCCACGGCCAGCTTCAGCCGCGCCACCGGGTCGGCCGTCTCCAGCAGCTCCACGCGCTGCTGGATGGACAGGAACGGCGAGTAGCCGGAGTTGTCGGCCAGCTGG
This sequence comes from Streptomyces sp. NPDC000941, assembly GCF_053599555.1. Taxonomy (NCBI): domain Bacteria; kingdom Bacillati; phylum Actinomycetota; class Actinomycetes; order Kitasatosporales; family Streptomycetaceae; genus Streptomyces; species Streptomyces sp. NPDC000941. Next base: position 1,558 of record NZ_JBSFMM010000008.1, on the reverse strand, counting down.
CCGACGTCGTCGATCTGCTCCACCCGGTCCACGACCTGCCAGGCGCCGCGCTTGCGCAGCCAGCTGGTGGCCAGCGCCTTGTACTCCTTGACCAGTTCGGTGACGGCACCGGGCAGCGGGTCCGGAACGATCTCCTCGATCTGGGTGCCCTCCACCCACAGAGCGGCGCCGGGACCGGTCGTCCCCGCGCCTATGCGCACCCGGCGCACACCGCGGATGAGCGCGCCCGGGTCGCCGTCGGAGAGCCGGCCCACCTGCTCGACCGTGCCGAGCGTGCCCATGCCCGCGTACGTTCCGTCGACGCGCGGCACGAGCAGGACGCGCGGCTTGCCGCTGCCGCTGCCGCTTGACCGGGCGGCTCCGCTTGATCGCGAGGCGGCCTGGGCGGCCTCCACCGCGGCTCGTACCTCGGTGTCGGACAGGTCCAGCGGCACCACCATGCCGGGCAGCACGACCTCGTCATCGAGGGGCAGCACGGGCAGGGTGAGCGGTGTGGACGTCGAAGCCATGATCTCCCCTTCGGCAGGCAAGTTGAGCTATGCAGACTCAATGCGCGAAGGCCCGCCGATGTTCCCGGCCCCGTGTTCGCTCTGAGCGATCACGGCGTCGGCGGATGGTGAACCGCCATCCCCTCAGTAAGCGATAGAGGGGCGTGAAACTGTTCCGCCCCATGGGGGCAGACCGAAGCGACGGGGAGTTGCTGCGAGCCGTAGCGCAGGGAGACGCGCAGGCGCTCGCCGCGCTCTACGACCGGCACGCCGGCTGGCTGCACGCGCGCCTCACACGCCGCTGCCAGGACGCCGAGACCGTACGCGAGGTCTTGCAGGACACCTTCGTCACGGCCTGGCGCACGGCCGACGCGCACCGCGGCGGCGAGGCGGGCGGCTGGCTGTGGACCATCGCGGCCCGCCGCCTCGTCGACGCCCAGCGCGCCGCCGCCCGCGCCGCCCGGGCCCAGGCCGCCCACGCCCGCCACCAGCCGGACCCGGCCCGCGCCACGGCCCCCTCCGCGGAGGAGCGGGCGCTCGACGCGCTGGAGTACGGGGACGTCGGCGCCGCCCTCGACCGCCTCTCCCCCGAACTGCGCGCCGTCCTGCGCGCCACGGTCGTCGACGGCCTCACCACCCGCGAGGCCGCGCAACTCCTCGGCATCCCCGAGGGCACCGTCAAAACCCGCGCCCAACGCGCCCGCAGAGAACTCCGCGCCGCCCTCACCGAGCGGCGCTCCACACCCCCGCACCTCCTGGACGCTCTCGGAGGCACCGCATGACGCTCCGACGACTGATCAAGCGCGGCGGCCCCGCCGCTGCCTGGCATGTGACGCCCGCCCACGCGGCGTCGTACGCCGACGGCTCACTGCCGGAGACCGACGCATGGTCGGTCGAGAAGCACGTCGAAGCCTGCGCTGCTTGTGCGGAACGCGTCTCAGCCGCGGTCCGCGCGGGCACGGCGGCGCCCGCGCTGGCGGACATCCGGGCCGCGGTGCTGGCCTTCGCGGAGGCGGGGGCGGACGCGGCGCGGGATACGGCGGGCGCGGGGGCACCCCCTGCGGCGCCCG